>JAODMV010000399.1 GCA_025464875.1 Arthrobacter sp.
CGAGCTGGTGCTGGGCGCCATGAAGAAGTCGCCCGCCACGGTCTACTGCGCGGTCCCGCCGATCTACGAACGCACCGCCATGGCCGCGAAAGAGAAGGGCGTCTCGCTGCGCTCCTGCAAGTACTGCATCTCGGGCGCGATGAACCTGCCCGACCATGTGGTGGAGCTGTGGGAGTCGGTCTCGGGCGGGCTGCTCGTGGAGGGCTACGGCATGACCGAGTCCTCACCGGTCGCCATGGGCAACCCGTTCCACCCCACCCGCCGCACCGGCACGATCGGCGTGCCGTTCCCCTCGACCCTGATGAAGGTCGTCGAACTGGACGGCCCCGGCACCGAGGTGCCGCAGGGCCAGCCGGGGGAGCTGCTGCTGAAGGGCCCGCAGGTCTTCCAGGGCTACTGGAACAACCCGGAGGAAACCGCGAAGGCTCTCACGCCCGACGGCTGGCTGCGCACCGGCGACGTGGTGACCGTGGACGAGGACGGGTTCACCTCGATCGTGGACCGGGCCAAGGAACTCATCATCACCGGCGGCTTCAACGTCTCCCCCTCCGATGTGGAGGCGGTGTTGCGCCTCCACGCAAACGTGCGGGACGCCGCCGTGATCGGCAAGACGCTCGAACGGGGCGGGGAGATGGTGGTCGCCGCCGTCGAACTGGAGCCGGGCCTCGAGCTGGAAGAGGAGGTGCTGCGGGCCCACTGCCGCGAACACCTCGCGGCCTACAAGGTCCCGCGCCGGATCGTGGAAATCCAGGACATGCCGCGCTCGATGCTCGGCAAGATCCTGCGCAAGCAGGTGCGCGAGCAGGTCCTGCCGTTGCTCTGACGCCTGTCGGTTACTAGGCAGCGGTCCCCGCGCCGCCAAATTCTGGGCGGTGGCGGCGCAATAGCAGGGACAGCAAGAAGCACAGCACGTAACTGGCGGCAACGACGGCCCAACCGTTGACGAAGGCCCCCGATTGCTGCAGCAGTGTCCCCATGATCAGGGGCCCTAGGGCGAAACCCAGGTACAGGCCGAGGGCGACGACCCCCGAGGCAGTACCGATGCGGGCGTGGGGAACGCTGCGCATGAGGCCGGCCATGACCACCACGTTGCCTCCCAACGCTGTTGCGCCATGCAGCACGACTCCCAGCCAGAGGAGCGGCTGGACGTTAAATTCGCCGGAAACCAGGAGTGAAGCCGTTCCGAGTAGGGAGCCGACGGCCAGCAGGGACAGCAAGGACGAGGTCCGTGCCCCGGTATTCATCCGCTTTCCCCAGAAGATACGGGAAGATACTCCGACGGCGCCGGCAAGCCCGGCCGTGAGGCCTGCCAGAAGCAGGCCTAGGTCCAGCTCCCGGTGCGCGAACAGGGGAAGGTAGACGTTTGTGGCCTGGAGGCCTGCGCCGGAGAACAAGGAGTAGCCCGCGAAGACCCAGACAAGTGCAGGCAACCGCTTCCCGTGCCCCGATGGATCGGGGGACTCGGTGTCAGCAGGGGCGGCTGGGGAAACATGCCGGGTTGCCTTTTTCCAGCGGGGCGCAGCGGGCGGAGACCCTTCTTGGAGATGTTTCCAGCTCCACATCATCAAGCCCACGGCAAGTGCCGCTGCGGCGCCGGCGGCTCCCTGCCAGCCGGCGAACAAGGCGACGGCCGGAAAGAAGACCCCGGCAAACAGTTGGCTGCCTTGGACGCCGGACTGTTTCACGCCGATCCAGCTTGCACGTTTGCCGGGTTCGACGCGGTCTACGATGATCCGGTTGGTCATTGGATTAGAAAGTGCTTGCGCCGGGCCGGCCACGGCCATGGCCACGAGCAGCCACGCATAGCTGGGAGCCAGTGCTATTGCCAAGAGCCCCAAGGTCGTTCCGCCGAAAATGATCGCCAGCTGCCCTTTTGAAGAGATGCGGTCGCTCAGCCTGCCCAGCGGGAAGGAACTTAGCGCCGCGCTGAAAAAACAGACGGCGGCCAAAAGGCCGAACTGTCCTTCCGTGATGCCAAAGTCCTTGATGACCAAGGTGCTGGTTGTGCTCAGGCCGTAATTGACCAGGGGACCTATGCCCATTGCCGCGGTCAGGACCAATAGCAGGCCGGTGCTGGTCGTTCTCGCCAATGGGTCCTCTTTCAGCGCTTAAATTCGATGCCGGAAGTCATCCCGAAAAGAAGGCCCGCAGCCTGCGAGCAAAGATGTCAGGACAACACCTCTGCTCGCAGTGCTGCGAGCCCCTTCTCTAAAGGACGGCACCCAGGTTGGTCAGGGCCGCGGCCGGCGTCCGTTTTAGCGGACCTTGGCTGCTGCTCGTTCTTTGGCTATCTCCGCGCTGGTGTTGACTTCCTGTTTGAGCTGCTGCCAGATGTCGTATACGACTTCGCCGTATTCGGGGCGCTGTCGGAGTTCCAGGACGTCGCGGGGACGTTCGAAGGGAACGTCGACGAAGGCCTTGACCCGGCCCGGCTGTGAGGTCATGATCATGATCCGGTCGCCCAGGGTCACGGCTTCATCGACACTATGGGTGATGAACAGGACGGTTTTGCGGGTTTCGTCCCAGATCTTCAGCAGTTCCTCGTGGAGCAACGTTTTGTTCTGCTCATCCAGGGCAGAGAACGGTTCATCCATGAACAGCACGTCGGGGTCGTTGGAAAAGGCCCGGGCGATTGAGACGCGCTGGCGCATACCGCCGGAAAGCTGGTGGGGATATGCATCGGCAAAAGCGGTCAAACCGGTCTTGTCCAGGTAATGGCCGACAGTGTCCTTGATCTCGCTCTTTGGGGCATTGCGCATGGTCAGCCCGTAGGCTGCGTTATCCCAGACCGTCATCCAAGGAAAGATGGAGTCGCCCTGGAAGACCATGGAGTTCTCCGGGCGGCTGCCGTCGGGTTCCTTGATGGAAAAGGAGCCCGAGCTCGGTTTTTCCAAGCCGGCAAGAATACGCAGCAGCGTCGTCTTGCCGCAGCCGCTGGGGCCGACGATCATGAAGAACTGGCCTTTGTCGATCGTGATATTGATGTCGTCGAGCGCCGTAACGCTTCGGCCCTTCACATCAAACTGTTTGGACAGGTGGTCAACGGAGATCTTGACCTCGTTGTCCCTCTCCCTGCTTTCGGTTGCACCGGGCAATACCAGCCCGCGTTCTGCATTGGTGGCCATCATGGAAGGCTCTCTCTCAGCCGGGACTTCTCCGCCCCGGCACTAGAAGTTGGACTTAGGACCGGCGATTCCAGGGCATGAGGAGGCGCCCGACTTCGGCGAGCAGCAGGGCCAGTGCATAACCGATGACGGCGATAATGAAGATTCCGACGTACATGGTTTCCACGGAGAACAGCTGCCATGCGTTCCAGATCATGAAGCCCAGACCTTCCTGGGCGCCCATCATCTCTGCGATAGCTATGAGGATCAGTCCGAGGCCGGCCCCGAGTTCAATGCCGGTCATAATGCTGGGCATGGCACCCGGGATGGCCACCGTGCGGAAGACCTTCCATTTATTGGCGCCGTAGTTTTTGGCCACGTCATAGTAAATCGGCGAGACCTGCGCCACGCCCGTTACCGTGTTCAGTACGACCGGGTAGAACACGCCGATGGCGACCATAACGACCTTCGACATCTCGCCCAGGCCGAAGATGAGCAGGATCAGGGGAAGCAGGGCGCTCTTCGGAATGGGGTACGTTCCGGAAATAAGCGGCTGCAGGGCGGCGCGGATCGGCCGGCTCAACCCCATCATGACGCCCAGCAGGAGGGCCGGAACGAGCCCGAGCCAGAATCCGAAGAAGAGCCTTTGCAGGCTGGCCCAGATGTGCATCCAGAGCACGCCGGAGGACATCAGATCGGCCATCCGAATAAAGATGGCCGAGGGGGCCGGGAAGAACCGCGCGTCAATTGCGCCGGCGTGGACGAGCAGTTCCCAGACCAACAATAGAAACAGTGGGGTGCCGACGGCCAGGGCCCGCTCCGAGGGCCCCTTCTTCGTTTTCTTCTTTTTGGGCCCGTTCAGCGCGGGATCAGCAATCTTCACATCGGGAGAGAGTGTTTGTGTCATGGTGCTGTCTTTCCTGCCGCGCTGGGTGCCTTCTCGGTGTATTCGCCCAGTTCAGCTACGGCCGCTTCAACGAATGACGTATCGACGATGGAGTCCAGGGGCACCGGCTTTCCTTCAATGGCCTTCTGCGCGAGGAAGAAGTCATAGTCCTTCTGGAGGCTTTCCAGATTGAGCTTGCCCGAAGGGTTGATGTAGTTCGGAACAACCTGGCGGTACAGCTCCGGCTTCATCCCCGTGGCGTCGGTGACGATCTTGACGATCTCGTCAGCCTTTGCCGTTCCAAGTCTTCCGTCTTCAAAGGCGTCAACGTAGTCGCGGACGCCGCGGACATAACCCTTCATAAAGCAGGTCGCCGCCTTTTTGTTTTCCGCAAACTGGCTGCTGTAAAGGATCACGGCGAGCTGCTGGTCCCCATGATGCTTCGGCGGCGAATCGAACCGCACAGCGACGCCGGCCTTTTCGATCAGAGTGGCGCTCGGCTCCGTGGTCAGGCTGGCATCGATGCCGCCGTTTGAAAACGTTGCCAGGTGCTCCCCGAAGCCAAGGAAGGTGTGCTTGACATCGTTGTATTTCATGCCGCCGGCCTCCAGCATTGATGCCAAGGTGGAAGCCGTAGCCGTCAGCTGTGCCGGCTCTGCAATGGTCCGGCCCCGCAGGTCCTCGAGGGTTTTAACCTGGCCGCTATCGACGAGGTCCTTGCGGACCATAAGCGGCATGTACGTAAAGTCCTCGTTCATAGTGCCTTTGTCGGCTACGACCTTCAGATCCACTCCTCGTGCGACGGCGTTGTAGAAGCCTGCCGAAGGCGCTCCGCCGCCGACGTCGAGGTCCCCCGAGCCAAGAGGGGCGACCATCTTGGCGGCGGAATCAAAGCTTTTGAAGTCAATGTTCAGGCCTTCTTCTTTGAAGTAGCCTTTCGCGGCGGCGATGTACATCGGCGCATCACTGGCGGAATTGACATTGCCCACACTGACGGAAACGTCCTTGCACGTTCCGCCGTCGACGGCGGCAGGTGACGTTCCTCCGCAGCCGGTAGCCAGCAGTGCAAGGGGAAGCGAAACCGCTGCAAGTTTAGTGAGGGTCGTTAATGGTCGACGCATAAAAGGTGCCTTCCTGGAATGAATCCATGTCACCTAGGCAAAAGGTGAATGGCTGGTGGGTGCAGTGCTTGTGTCCGGTCGGGGCCGGACCCCAAAGGCCGAGGCTTGCGGAAGATAATCGACGATGAATATCGCCCGCTGCGCTCGCGTTGTTTCCCATTCCTCAGGCCGCAGGGAGCAGGAATAACATGCCCGATTGAGTGTGACACACAACATAGTGAACTGGCGGCATATCGCGCGAATGCGCGGTACGCGGACGTAATATTGATGCAGTTATCCTTTCCGGGACCGCGGACGAGGCACAACCGCAGTGCTAGCCCCAGTGCGAGCCCGGGCGGCCGTCGCCCTGCACCTCTCGAGTCAGGGGGTCCTCGACACGGCTCCCCGCCAGGCCTACCGTGGTCGCATGAGCGAAAACCCAGTGGACAACCGCCGGCCCCCGGAGGGCAGGAAAAATGACGGCGAATCCTCGCCGGAGCCGATGTCCACCGCGGTGGATCCGGACTTCGTCCCGGACACGGACCAGTCGACGCCCGAGGAAAAAACCGCGCGCGAAAACCCGGAAGAAACGGGCAGCTGACCGCCTGACGGCCGGATATCTGGACAGCGCCCAAGGTCGTGGTGGCTGGAACAATCCGCCACGGGCGGCGTTGAAAGACGGGGACCGCACCGGCAATACTGGAATTGAGGTCCACCATTCCGGGCCGGCGGAGGCGGTGATTCATGATGGTGGGCGGGGCAGCCGACGAGTTCAAACGCCGGATGGAACGTGCCGCAGAACTCCGGGCCGTTCGGGCCGCCGGCGGGCACGAACAGGAAGACGCGGAGCCCGGCGCCGCCGCGGAAGAAGTCCGGCGGAAACGCAAGAAGATCGACGATGCAGCCAGGGCTGACTATCTCATCCGGGACGCGATGGCGCAGGGCAAGTTCGACAATCTCAAATACGCCGGCAAGCCGATTCCCGGGCTGGGGGAAGGCTACGACCCCGACTGGTGGGTCAAAGGCCTGATCCAGCGCGAGAACATAACCGGCCTCGGCCCGCAGGCCATACTGCTCCGCACCGAGGATGCCGGCCTGGATGCCCGCCTCGATGCCCAGTACTCCGAAAAACAGGTCCGTGACATCGTGGAGGACTTCAACGCGAGGGTGATCGAGGCGCGCCGGCAGCTCCAGGGCGGGCCCCCCGTGGTCACCAAAACCCGTGACGCCGACGTCGAGCTGCAACGCTGGCATGCACGCCGTGCAGCCGTGGAGGCCCCCGCTCCGGAACCTCAAGCCAAGCGCCCTTGGTGGCGCCGCCTCTGGAACGGCCCCGTCTAAGCGCAGTCGACCGAATCGTCCTCAGTCCCCGGGCCGCCGAAGGGGCCGAGCCTCGAGAGGGGCAGAACGCGACTTGGGTCAGAACCTGTCGACCTGGGTCAGGTACCCGTAGTATTTCGAGTCCACCCGGTTCAGCGGGTCGCCGGTGAAACCGTAGTCGCGGTGTTTCTTGTTGTAGGCCGCAGTGACATCCAGGAACTTTTCCATCACGGCTCGGCCCGAGCCCTCGCAATCCCCTTTGCTGATGCACAGGGCCACCGATCCTGCCACCGCGGGGCTGGCAAAGCTGGTTCCGTGGTTTACGGCGTAGCCTCCGGGTGCGGTGGAGAGCATGCAGACGCCCGGCGCGGCGACGGTGTGGTCCTTGTCTTCCGACTCCGTGGCGTAGTTGCTGAAGAACGCCGCGCCGTCGTCCCTTTGCTTGAAGGCGGCACCCCAGTCTTGATTCCCGCACCAGGGTGCCCCCACGCCTCCCGGCTTTCCGTCGAAGTCCCCGATGGCGGTAACGGTCAGGACTTGGTCATAGGTGGCCGGCACGGTACCGGCGAAATCGGCGCTCCCGTTTCCGGCCGCAACGGCATAGGCCACGCCCGCCTTGACCGAGCGGCAGATGGCGTAGTGCAGAGGGTCGGTGCCCTTCCCGCAGTTTGCGGAATCGGCGCCGGGGCCGCCGATGCTGATGTTGGCCACCTCGATGTCGTTGGTTTCGTCATCGTCCTTGCGCGTCGACGTCACCCAATCGATGGCACAAATCAGGCTCTCCTCGGAGATGCCACCGGCCTGGTCGACGACGCGGACGGACCACAGCGGCGTGCCCGGAGCCGTGCCGATGACGCCGAAATGGTTGTTCCGCGCGCCGATCACCCCGGCCACGGCTGTCCCATGGCCAAGAACATCCACGGGGACCACCGGAACGGGCGAACCGGACGTGCAGTCAATTCCGCCCTTCACATTGAGGTCGGGGTGGGCGCCGTCGATTCCGCTGTCGATGACCGCCACGTTGACGTCGACGGCGTCCGGCCCCTTGTCGCCCCCGGCATCGGAGAGCCTGCCGCCAATGCGCTCCCGCCACAACGGTGAGATCTGGGTGCTCGGCGGCTCGGGATCCCGCGGCTTGCTGAACGTCCGGCTCGCCGTGACAAAGTCGACGCCCGGATCAGCCGCGACACGCTTTGCGGTGGCGGCCGACATCGTGGCTGCGTAGCCACTCACCGCATGCCGGTAGATCTTGGACGTTGTGAACCCGAAGCTGCTCTGATGGACTGCCGCCGCCGCAGCCGGGTCCGCGACGCTGTCCTTCAGCACGACAATGTAGCTTTGTTCCGCCTCGGCGCCGGCTGCGGGCCCGGCCACGATTCCGCCGCCCGCCGCCAACACCAGTGCAGCAAGGCCGCCGAGAATCCCTCGGAGCCACGGTCTGTCCGCCGGGAGATCGGCGGGCCTCCTGGGCCGGTGCCGGCGGGTACCCGCGGCCACCGATGCTAGCTGTGATTTTGATGCCTGACGACGGACTTGGCTGAACATCGTGGCCTCCCACTTAGCGTCTGCGCTGTCGAGTGCCCCCCGCCCAATCTTAAGCCTGCACCTTGGGGTCTTGGGAAGGCCGCGCGCCTCGGCCCCCGCCCCGCCGCGGGGCTAACGCAGGACAGGCCAGGCGATGTCCGCCCGGCCTGTCCCTTGCAATTGCACCCTTATGCGGGCAGTTCCAGCTCCCAGTCCTTGACGTCCGCGACCGGAGCGAACAGGCTGGCGTCGAGCTCGTCGAAGGCCTGGTTGTTCCGGACGCGGCGCGGCCAGTCCCGGGTGGCCAAGGCGGCCTTGCCCAGGGCGACGACGTCGGCGGCGCCGTCCTGAAGCAGGGACACGGCGGTTTCCGGGTCGTCCAGGTTGCCGTTGGCGATCACGGTTACTCCGGAGTGCCGCTTGGCCAGAGTGGCCAAGGACTCCGGGCCGTCCTCGAACGCCGGAGCGGCGGCCCTGTATTCGGTGGTGTGGATGAAGTCGATTCCGGTGGCCCCGAGAGCGGCAAAGATGACCTTTGCCTCCTCGGTGCCTCCGCTCCACCGGTGGTCGTTGTCGCTGACCTTGGCCTGCGAGATACGGATCCCCACGGTCATGTCCGGGCCGACGGCCTCGCGGACTGCCTGGCAGATCTCCGCGGCGAAACGCACCCTGTTTTCGGGGGATCCGCCATAGTTGTCGGTCCTCTTGTTCAGGTAGTCGGTGAGGAACTGGTCGAGGAGGTAGCCGTTGGCGCCGTGAATCTCGACGCCGTCGAATCCCGCTTCCTTGGCGTGCAGCGCCGCGGTAACGAACCCTTGCCGGACCTCGTCCATCTGGGCAGCAGTGATTTCCAACGGAACCGGGAACGGCCCTTCTCCACGGTAGATAGCCAGCTGCTCACCCTTGGGGGCGACCGCCGACGGACCTACCGAGGACTCCACGAATCGGTTGCCCTGGGCCTGTGCCCCTGCATGCATGAGCTGGGCGAATATCCGGGCGTCGGCGGCGTGGACGCGCTCGACCACCTTGACCCAGGACTGTGCCTGTTCCGTCGTGGCGATGCCCGGCTGGAACAGGTAGCCCTGGCTGTAGCTCGTGTCCGGATAGATGCCCTCGGTGATCAGCAGACCGAAGCCTCCCCGGGCAAACGCCTCGTAGTAGGAGGCCATTCTCTCCGTTGCATGTCCGTCCTCGCTGGCACTGACTCGCGTCATGGGCGCCAAAGCGACTCGATTGGCCAGCGTGGTGGAACCGATCTGAACAGCTGACCAGAGCGGGGTGAAATCGGGCATGTATAGCTCCTTCAAGTTTGTCTAACGGAGGGGAGCCAGTCCGCAGTGGGACGTGCTCCTGTGGGTGCCAACGACACATGGCCGGGGGATATTTCTCGCCCACCGTCTCGCCGGCGGCAGGCCGCCTGTGCCGCGGCCGCGAGCCCCTGGCCGACGCTGACGGCGCGTGCGGGCAGCCCCGCGCCGTCTGAGCCGGCGGCAAAGGCCTGCTGGTGTTCAAGCAGGGCGTCCAGCTGTGGCCCGGCGGCGAAGCCCCGGATCACAGCCGTCCACAGCTCTTCGACGGTATGGCACAGCAGTGACGCCCCCGAGGGTCCGGACAGCAGCCAACCATCGGAGAGTGCCTTCACCTTGGGGGCTCCGGGCAATCCACCGCACACGGTGTTGACCGTCTGCGCGACGATCAGGTGTTGCCGGAGGGTCCGCACCGCCCCGAGAACCGGATCCGGCACGATCGCGCTTCCGCAGGCCCCGCACATGCGTTCCCCTTTCCTACGGCATCACGTCGCCGGAATTCGGCCCGAGGGTTTGCCCGACGAAGAGGTTCCCTCCGGGGTCGCTGGCGAGAAGCAGCGCCGCGGGCGCCACCTCCGCCGCCGTGCCGAAGCGTCCCAGCGGAAGTTCCGCGCGCTTGGCGGCCTTCCAGCTTTCGGAGATGCCTTCAACCAGGGGAGTATCGATCGGCCCCGGGGCGATGCAGTTGACCAGGACATTGTCCGCTGCCATTTCCAGCGCCAGCGCCTTGGACAAGCCCACCACCCCGGCTTTTGCGGCACTGTAGTGGCTCAGCCCCACCCCGCCCTTGATCGCGAGCTGGGAGGCAATGTTGATGATGCGCCCCCACTTTTGCTGGCGCATCTCGCCGACCACCTCACGGCAGCAGAGGAACACCCCGGTCAGGTCCACCGCGATCGTTTCGTTCCACTTGTCCAGGGACATGCTTTCCAGCGGTGACTCGGTGAGCAGGCCCGCGCTATTGACCAGAACGTCGATCGAGCCGAGGCGTTCCCGGGCTTCCACGAAGGCGGCCTGCACGCTGGCTTCGTCGGCTACGTCGACGCCGATGGTTCCGTTGCCGCTGACCCGGTCCATGACCACCACGCGGTCCCCGTTGTCCGTGAAAGCGGCGGCGATCGCCGCGCCGATTCCGCTGGCACCGCCGGTGACGACCACCGCACGTCCCGCTCCTTCGGGATAACTCAGTGCTGACGTGTTCATATTGTCCTGTCCTGCTCCTAGGCGCGCATCTTGACGGTGAGGCCACCGTCGACGATCAGGGATTGCCCGGTCACGTACCGGGAGTCATCCGAAGTCAGGAAGCCGATGACACTGGCGACTTCCTCCGGCTTCCCGACCCGGCCCCACGGAATGTCGTCTCCGGCCCGCCGGAGCCCTTCGGGGCCCAGTGAGTTGACGGGGTCCAGGGACTGCGGGGTCTCAATAAGCCCGGGGATCACGGCGTTGGCGCGGATCCGGCGGGGCCCGAGTTCCACGGCGACGCTGCGGATCAGGCCGAGCAATCCGGCCTTGGCCGCCGCGTAGTGGGAATGTCCCTCCCAGCCGTAGACGCCGCCGGCGATGGATGAGACGGCGACCATGGAGCCGCCTTCTGTCATCCTCGCGGCACCAGAACGCAGGGTGCGCAGCACTCCGGTGAGGTCGACGTTAAGCATGTCGTTCCAGCGCTCATCCGTCATCTCGCCAAGCGGCGAGTTGCGCAGGATCCCGGCATTGGCGACGGCGTAGTCGAGCCGGCCGTACACGTCGACGGCCCGCTGGGCAAAGACGTCGACCGACCCGCTGGACCGGACGTCCACCTCCTGGATGACAGCTTCACCACGGGCCTCTTTCACCAGACGAAGCGTTTCTTCGGGGTCGTGCGGATCCCCCGGGAAGGTCCCGATGACGGAACGCACCCCTTGCCGGGCGTAGTGGACCGCCAGGGCGCGTCCGATGCCGCTGGCTGCTCCCGTGATCACCGCCACCTTATTTTCAGACGTCATGGGGGTGGTCCTCCAGCAGGGCTTCGACCGGCGGCTTGGCCGCGAACATGAGCAATCCGGAGATCAGTGTTCCCAGCGCGCCGACCCAGAGGGCTGCGGCCCCGGTACCGGACCCGGCGGCGATAGCGGTGAAGATGGCCCCGCCGATGATGGTGCCGGGCTGGCTCATGGCGCCGATGAAGGCGGTGCCCGTGGCCCGGCAGCTCACCGGGTAGCACTCGGCCATGAAGTACTGGATCGCAGCGTAGGGGCCGACCAGGAAGAACAGGCCGGTGCCGTAGGTCAGGATGATGGTGAAGGGGCTGGATGCGATGGGGCTGAGCATGACGGCGAAGGCGATGCCGGAGATGATCCAGCCGCCGATGATGGTCTTCTTGCGCCCGATCTTGTCGCCGAGCCAGCCGTGGAAGACGTAGCCGAAGTATGCGAGCAGGTTGATGACGATAAGCATCCAGAAGGCATCGGAGAGTTCCACGCCCTTGGCGTTTTTCAGCACCGAGCTGCCCAGGACGCTGAAGATGGTGATGCCGAAGAAGTTCACGATCCACGCAAAAGAGAACACGATGGTGTTCCGGCGCAGGTGCGGCTCCCAGATGCGCTTGAGTGGGGCTGCCGAGGAGTGCTCGACGCCGTACGCGTGGGCGAGTGAATGTGCGTCCTCTGTTTTTC
>JAODMV010000241.1 GCA_025464875.1 Arthrobacter sp.
GTCACATCATGCTGCAGGGGGCATACGACCTCGGTTGGCACATGCCGTATGACCTGGTCCATGTCCTTGAAACACCATTCGCCGGGATCCCGGTGGTGGGCGGCTTTCTGGCTTGGCTCGTGAACACCCTGTGCTCGGCCGTCCTCGGAGTCGCCTGGGGCATCGGCGTCATGGCTATCTTGCAACCGCTGCTAAAAAAGCTGCCGTTCGGCAAGGAGAAGGGCGGGCACGAGGAGGGCGACGTCCGCGCCGCAGTCGCCGGCTATCGGCCGACGAAACGTAACGTTGATCCGGCCTCCTAGCTCCTACCTACCGGGGTAGCCGAGTTCCCGCCCCGGCCCCCGCGCAGCTTCGTCGCCGGCGGCTACGACGTGGTGCAGTGGACGGACATGGAACGCGGCGGGCACTTCGCAGCCTTCAAACATCAGCCATTCACCTGACCCCGGCTCGGGCAGAACCGGGCGGGCGTCCAGCAGCCACTCGTTGCCGCCTCATCTCGAATTTAACGGGCTTTTCCGGATCATGTTTCTGGCCATGATCGTCGGCGGCGTCGTCGGGCTGAAGGCCCTGCGCTGAAGGGCGATCCAGCCTTGCAGCCGTAGCAGACCAGTCCCCTTTTGGACCGGTGTCGAGCAAGCAATATCGCCCGTGCGCCTATCCTCAGTCGTCCCGTACCGGTCGTGGAGCAGGGCACTCCCGGTTGCGCAGCACGGCTCCTGGCCCGGGCCCGGATCGGTTCACGGTCCAGGCGTTTTCCTACCGGCACTGTCACGCCTGGACTCGGTCCTTATCCGTTCGAACTCGTACGATCTGATGGTTCCCGCGCTCAGCCGGGTCCTGGCTTTTGAACCAGCCGCCGAACGTGTGGATCGCGAATGCTGTGACAAATCCGAGGGATGTAGTGAGTCCCGTGGCCGGAGACCCTGGTGTATCCGGGGATCCCAAGGCGGTCTGGACTCGCGGCCATCCGGTCGCCCGCACCCGTTCCGCTGACCGGAACTGACCCGCGGAGGTTTTTCAATGAGGCAACGATGACCGCGAAACGGAGGTTTGCAAATGAGGCAACGAATTAACCTTTCCGGAGGCATTGCAATGAGGCAACGGGTAGCCTTTTTGCAGCGTCCGGCCGACCGGGAAGAAGCATAGATACATCACCCCGGACTGGTTGTAGCGGAACCTGATGCCCATCACTGCATGGATGCCCCAGTGCATACCGAACGCGGCGACCGCGAAGGCCTGGCCGAGCCGCCGGTTGGCCAGGGCCAGCGGCGCGGCCAGCTCGATCACCAGCGCTCCGACGGCGAGGAGCGTGAACAGGCCCTTCCGCTCGTAGAGCTTCAGGCCCAGCGCGGCGGCGTGGGAGCCGAGCAGTTCCTTGCGCAGACCATCGGCAGCGACCTGGCTGCGCAGGCCCCCGCCGCTGGCCCACTTCCAGCCCATCGGTCCGCTGACCTTAGCGACGCCGGACACCAGGTAGGTGCAGGCGGTGACCGCGCTCATTACCGTGGCGGGCAGTCCGTACTGCCAGCCATAGCGGCGCGGAACCAGCGTACCGGAGCGCAGCAACGCGTCCAGGCTCAGGGCGTCCGCGGCCGGAGCCGCGCCGAGCACGGCGGTATGCAGCACCAGGTTGTTGTCGTTGTGGAAGACCATGGACCATGAGTTCCGGTAGGACAGCGTCCAGGTCAGCAGCGCCGCGTGCAGCGGTCCGGTGACCCTGTATCCGAGGCCAGCGGTGTAGGCGGCATTCGCAGCGACCTCGGCCCACACCAGCGCGTCCGCCATCCTTGGCGGCAGCGGCTGCTTTAGGATCCGGCACGGGCCCACGGGCGCGAACATGCTCGCATCGCCGCGGTGGATCCGGCTGAACATCTTCACCCGGCGGCCCAGGTAACGCGCGGTGTAGAGGCCGGTAGCCACCCGCAGGACAGCAGGCCGGAGGGCGGGCGCGGCGGGCATGAAGTGCGGCTCGATTCCCGCCAGGACTGAGCGGACGTTCATTTCGACCTGTCCATTTCCACGAGGCCGGCCCGCAGCGCGCGGGCTTGGGGATCCCGCAGCACTTCCGCGCTGCCGTGCACCACTTCGGACTTCGGCGTCCGGTTCCCGGAAAAGAACTGCGCGTAGTCGTATCGCCCGGTCACCACGTCAACCCGTACGACGGCGGCATCTGCCTTCCTGCTGCGGCTAGCCACCGCGTCGGCGACCTCGAGCGCCAGTTCCCCGCCCCGGCCGGCCAGGGCCAGCCGCCGCAACTGCCTTCGCACCTGGTTCAGCCCGCCGGTGCCGAGATAGGAGTAGTGCAGGATCCGGCGCGTGCCGTCGGCTTCGTAGCCGACCAGGTGCGTCACGAAGCCATGCTTCTGCCGTTCGGCGTTGAACATTGGATAGCAGGACAGCGGGAAGCCGTCCCGCAGATTCTCGCGGAAGTGCTGGCGCACCGGTGCCAGCACTGCGGCCAGCAGCGCGGCGCTGACGGCCAGCGCGGCCAGCTTGGTCTGTTCTTCGGTTGTCACGTTGTTCCCCTGATTCGTTTGGTCAGGCTCTTCAACGATTCGGACCACTCAAGTTGTGGGAGGCCCAAGTCACGTCCAGCCCGGCGTGCGGACAGTCAACGTTCCATTCGGTGTACCCCTCGGCCACGGAATCGGGACGGTCGGAGGCGAACAGCACCACACCCGGGTAGTCCCGGACGAGATCGGCCAGCACCGACATACCCGTGCGATCCAGGTCCGCGTCGATCCGGTTCAGGACCAGCAGCGGCGGGTCGCCGAGCGATGCCCGGGCCAGCAGCAGCCGTGCCCGCTCCGAGGTGGACAGCGGTTCCCCACCGCGCTGCAGTTGGGTCTGCTCGCCGCGCTTCAGCCGGTTGATCCGTTCGGCGAGGCCCACCCGTTCCAGTGCGGAAGCCCCGGCCGCCGCGTCCAGGTCAGGCATCCGGTATCGGACGCTGCGGGAGATGGAGCCGCGCTCCAGATAGGTTCCGGCCGCAACGTAGCCCACGAGCTTCCGCAGGGTCCGTCCGTCGCTGTTCAGCAGGGACTTGCCGTCGACCTGCGTGTAGGCGTCCGGATCGCTGCGCACGCCGATGAGTTTCTCCAGCAGCCGCGTCTCCAGCGCCGGATCGGCTGACCGGATCCGCACGCGGTCGCCGGGCACGGCATGAAGGTCCGGCACCGCGCAATTGCGGCATTCCGAAAGCCCGGTGACCAGAACCGAGCCAGGCCCGTCCTCATAGTCTGCTCCCGCAGCCCCACCGGGATCGGACGGTACGGCGACGCGCTCGCGCCGCCGTCGTTCTTCCCCGGCCTTTGCGGCCACGGCCAGCGCCGGCGCGAGGACGCGCCGGGCGGCCTTGAAGTTCTGCCGGTACTCGACCACCCGGCCCAGGTCCGTCACGTGCGAGGCGGTCATGCCCACGATGGTCATGCCCGCCGCGATGGTGGCGGTCGGAATGCCCTGCCACACACCGACGGTGGCGACCGCTGCACTGCCTAGGGAGGCACCCGCCGCGGCGGATCCGCGGATCCAGCCTACGATCGCCGCCCGGTGCACCGCGGCGTCCATGACCTTGCGGCCGGCCTTATCCACCTGCTTGACCTCGCGTGCCTCGCCGCCGGCGGCCCGGATGGTACGCGCGGCGATCACGGTGTCGGCCAGGCGTGCGCCGAGCCGCCCGCGCTTTTGCCGGAGCGCCTGGGCACGGCTGAAGGCCGGACGCGCCAACAGCGCCAGCCCGCCGGTCATCACCACCAAGGGAACGACGACGGCGAAGGAGAGTGCGGGCGAGAGGCCCCATAAGGCCACTGCCGTACCGAGGATCAGCGGGATGCCCACGGCCAGCGGTGCGATGCCCATGGCGATCCAGTTCCGCACGCTGGAGAGATCATTGGTGTTACGGGCGATCGTGGCGCTCGGCGAGGGCCCGCGGTCCGTGGCCAGCGCAGACTTCACCAGTCCCTTGCGGATTTCGTGGGTGTAGTCCTGTCCGAGTTTTTCGGTCAGGACCCGCTCCCACGCCCGCAGCGCCCCCAGGCTAAGCGCCGCGCCCGCGAGTCCGGCGACCACGAGCCACCGCGAGCCCGCACCGAACGGCCAGGTGCCGTGCAGCAGCCATATCATGAACAGGGAGCTGGCGCCGGCCACCGCGGCCATGGCCAGGCCGGTGCTGATCAGCAGCGCCATCAGCCCGCGGCGCCGGCCGGTCAGCACTTTCGGCAGGGAATCCTCCATGCCGCGGCGCCGACCGGTCAGCAGTTTCGGCAGGGAATTCTCCATGGCGGTGTCAGCCGCCTACTTGCTCGCCGGCAGCTGCTTCAGTGCCGTCGCCGGCATGCACAGATCGGACGTATTGATGACCCGCGCATCGATCACCCCGGACGCCTCCTTGGCAATCAGCGGCGATGCGGTCGGCAATTTCCACCACGACGACGTCGGTCTCCGCCGTTGTCAGCGCGTTGATCAGACTGGTCAGCAGGCCGCGGACCGTCGCATGGTCCATCAGGAACGTGGTCGGAAAGCCGAAATCCGTGAAGTCCAGCACGTGCTGCGTCCCGGCATGGGTGAAGAGCCACGGATCAGTGCCGGAGCCGGTGCCGGTGGCCTTGGCGGCTGGTCCGCCGCCGGCCACCTCCGAGCACGGGTCGAGGTCCTCGGGGACGACTGCGAGGAACTGGTCCAGCGCATAACGGTCGCAGAACGCCACGAGGATCTCGTCGCCGACGAACATGCTCTGCCGGCGCGAGCCCGGACTCTCCAGCTTCGGGTGGTGGCCGATCTCGGTCGTGCGGGCCAGGATGAAGTCGCCCGCGGAGGGCTCGACATCCCACAGTTCGTAGCCGTTGGGAAGCAAGGCGAGGCAATCGGCCAGGAAGCGAGTGGAATATGCCTTCTTCGCCCGCCGCAGCCGTTCCGGATCCACGTCCGCGTCGATCTCCGACACCGAATGACCGGGGTGGATTACGAGGCCCATCTGCTTTGCTCCTTGGTGCCCGGTTCCGTCGACGTTGATTAGTGAACCGGGCCTTCATGAAACAAGAATGATTCCCTTAATGAGAGCTTTCTCACGGACCAGTCTACCCTCCAATTACCGGCGTGTCCTCCCCGCGTTGACTCATAGAAAGCCTCCGCGTCGCCGGATACGTTGCCTCATTCGAAGACCTCCGCACGGACGGTGTGGCTGCCGGGTGCGGGCGTTGGGGCCGGTTATGCCCGTTTCTATGGAGCTGACGATGGCCCAGGCAAACTATAACGAATGCGTAGCGAGCGAGCTGATTCGAGTGATCCCGTTGGGGCGGTGATTCTGCGCCCATGTACAGAGTCCGCTTCTGGACTCCGCCGCCTGCACCGCATTTCGCCCGGTTGGTGGATGAATGGGATGTCACCGACGCCGAGCAGGTCACGGACGTTTTGAACTTGTACGTCACAGCCCGCAGTGCCCGGTATGCGATCGAGGATCTCCGCTCGTGGCCGCACCGCCCTCGCCACCAAAATTTCTTGCCGCTCCAAATGGTCAAGCATGCCGCGACCTGAGTCCTATGCCTTGAGCGATGCAACGCGGCAGGTGCTGCTTGGCGCCACTCCCGCCAACGTGAGGCTGTCCAAAAGGGCCGTGACCAAGTTGGGCAAGCTGCGGGAAGAATATGTACACCGCGTCTCCGGTGATTCCACTGTCCTGGTCCGCGATCCGAACGGAAGGCTTCGCTGTTGGACCTGGGCTGGAGCCCGCGCCAACGCCGTCCTGGTCGCGGGCCTTTTGGAGGTGGCGCCTGAGTTGCTGGATGAGTCCCGGGCCTTCAACAACTGGCAGATCGGATTGCGGGTGACACCACCAGCCCGGCTCTGTCTGAGGCCATGCGTGAAATCCGGGGTGTGCTCCAAGACGAGCCGTAGAGGCTCCTGCCGCAGGTTGATGAGCGTGCGCTCAGATCACTGAAATTTGCAGAACTCTTGCCCGTTTCATTGGCCATGAGCACCCTCGCCGAGCGAAACAGCGATCACGCAGGTGCTGCCGCGGCCGGCGCAAGACCGGTCGCGTCCTGGTAGTTCGAGATTCGGAGAGTCGGCCGTAGGCATCGCAGACGGTCCTGCAGCACCTATAGGCCCGGCGTATGCCACGCGCAATCTCCAACGACAGCACTGGACGTTTCCTGGTCACGACAGCTACGGGGAGCCACTACGTCGTCAATCTCGACGACCGAACCGTCTCACGGAAGATGGTGGCGACTGCGCCGTTAGTCGATTTCTTGGATGCCGGGTTCTCGCAGCTTCGTCGCGACGAAGAAGCACTGCAACTACTGATGCCCTGTAGTCCGCATCGAACCGCTCGATTAGCGTGTCCGTTGCGTGTATCCCGAAAAGTGAGCTGGACCCGTGTGCGATCGTCGTGCCATGAGCTGCTGATAGCTCGCAAAGCGGGCCCCGCACGACTTACCGTGCAGGGCCCGCTTTAATGGCAGCTACTTGGAAGACTTCCAACTAGACGGTGCGTTTCTTCCAAATAGGGTGCCATTCTTCCAATTAGTTCGACATCTCACAAAGAACTAGAAGTCCCAGTCGTCATCCTCAGTATTAACAGCCTTGCCAATCACGTACGACGAACCAGAGCCCGAGAAGAAGTCGTGGTTCTCGTCCGCGTTCGGCGACAGGGCCGACAGGATCGCCGGGTTCACGTCGGTGACGGAGGCCGGGAACATGGCCTCGTAGCCCAGGTTCATCAGGGCCTTGTTGGCGTTGTAGTGCAGGAACTTCTTGACGTCCTCGGCCAGGCCGACGCCGTCGTACAGGTCGTGGGTGTACTGGACCTCGTTCTCGTACAGCTCGAAGAGCAGCTCGAAGGTGTAGTCCTTGATCTCCTGCTTGCGCTCCTCGGACAGGCCCTCTAGGCCCTTCTGGAACTTGTACCCGATGTAGTAGCCGTGCACGGCCTCGTCGCGGATGATCAGGCGGATCAGGTCGGCGGTGTTCGTCAGTTTGGCCCGTGAGGACCAGTACATCGGCAAGTAGAAGCCGGAGTAGAACAGGAAGCTCTCCAGCAGCGTCGAGGCCACCTTGCGCTTCAGCGGGTCATCGCCCTGGTAGTAGTCCATGACGATCTGGGCCTTCTTCTGAAGGTTCTCGTTCTCGGTGGACCAGCGGAACGCCTCGTCGATCTCCTTGGTGGAGGCCAGCGTGGAGAAG
>JAODMV010000275.1 GCA_025464875.1 Arthrobacter sp.
CCGGCTCTTCCCGCCCGGGCTGCGCCGCTTCATCCAAGCCCGCGACGACACCTGCCGCACCCCCTACTGCGACGCCCCGATCCGGCACCTGGACCACATCATCCCCTGGCACCACGCCGGGCCCACCACCCTCGCCAACGGCGCCGGGCTCTGCGAGGCCTGCAACCACACCAAAGAAACCCCCGGCTGGGCCGCCCGGCCCGCCGCCGGTCTACGCCACACCCTTCACCTCCCCACCCCCACCGGCCACAGCTACCACTCCACCGCCCCGCCGTTGCCGGGCACGATCAGCCCGCCACAACCGGCCGGGCCGGCCCACGAACCGGACCCTCCCGCCGGACGCCGCAGGAGCGAAGTCAGGCGGCAGGTGAAGGCAGGAAAACGGGGACGCCCCACGCGACAATCAGCCGCCTGACCCGGCCGTGCCCGGTCAGGAATCCTCCACGCGCAGAAGTGCCGCCGTCGAACTCGACGGCGGCACTTGGCCCTGGAAAAATCAGGTGGCCCCTTAGGACAGGCGGGCGGGCAACGTCTTGGGCATGAACGCCGGCCGGGTGGCCTCGAAAGCGGTGATGTCTTCCTCGTGCTGCAGGGTCAGCCCGATGTCATCCAGGCCTTCCAGCAGGCGCCAGCGGGTGTAGTCGTCAATGTCGAACGGGGCGACCACCTCGCCGCACTCCACCGTCTTGGAGGCCAGGTCGATCCTGATCTCGGTGCCGGGGGCGTTTTCCAGCACCTTCCAGATGAGCTCGATGTCATCCTGGGCCAGTTGGGCGGCCAGCAGGCCCTGCTTTCCGGAGTTGCCGCGGAAAATGTCCGCGAAGCGGGAGGACAGCACGGCCTTGAAGCCGTAGTCCTTGAGTGCCCAGACGGCGTGTTCCCGGGAGGAGCCGGTGCCGAAGTCAGGCCCGGCGACAAGCACCGAGCCGGCATTGAACGGCTCCGTGTTCAGGATGAAGGCCGGATCCTTGCGCCAGCCCGCGAAGAGGGCGTCCTCGAAGCCGGTGCGGGTGATGCGCTTAAGGTACACGGCGGGGATGATCTGGTCCGTGTCGACGTTGCTCTGGCGCAGCGGGACGCCGATTCCGGTGTGGGCGGTGAACTTTTCCAAGGCGGATCCTTCTAGGCTGCGTCGATGCGGATGGCTGCGGACTCCGGGGCTGGCTCCAGGTCCGAGGGCGAGCTCAGCGTGCCGCGCACCGCGGTGGCTGCAGCCACCACCGGCGAGACCAGGTGGGTGCGGCCGCCCTTGCCTTGGCGTCCCTCAAAGTTGCGGTTGGACGTGGAGGCACAGCGCTCCCCCGGTTCCAGCTGGTCCGGGTTCATGCCCAGGCACATGGAGCAGCCGGCGAAGCGCCATTCCGCCCCAAAGTCCTTGAAGACGCGGTCCAGGCCCTCGGCCTCGGCCTCGAGACGGACGCGGGCCGAGCCGGGGACGACGAGCATCCGGACGTTCGGGTCCTTGGCGCGACCGCGGATAATGTCTGCGGCGGACCGGAGGTCCTCGATCCGGGAGTTGGTGCAGGAGCCCAGGAACACGGTGTCCACCCGGATGTCCTTCATCGGGGTGCCCGCCGTCAGGCCCATGTACTGCAGGGCGCGCTCGGCCGCGGCCTTGGCGTTCTCATCGCCGAACTCCTCCGGCGAGGGCACCTTGGAGGACAGGGACACGCCCTGGCCGGGGTTGGTCCCCCAGGTCACAAACGGTTCCAGGGTGTCGGCGTCGAGGTCCACCTCGACGTCGAAGGCGGCGCCGTCATCGGTGCGCAGCGTGTTCCAGTACTCGACGGCGGCGTCCCACTCCTCGCCCTGGGGCGCATGCGGGCGCCCGTGCATGTAGTCATAGGTGGTCTGGTCCGGGGCGATCATTCCGGCGCGGGCGCCCGCCTCGATGGACATGTTGCAGATGGTCATCCGGGCGTCCATGGACAGCGCCCGGATGGCGGAGCCGCGGTATTCCAGCACATAGCCCTGGCCTCCGCCGGTGCCGATCTTGGCGATGACGGCGAGGATGATGTCCTTGGCGGAAACGCCGGGCCGCAGCGTGCCCTCGACGTTGATGGCCATGGTCTTGAACGGCTTCAGGGACAGTGTCTGGGTGGCCATGACGTGCTCCACCTCAGAGGTGCCGATGCCCATGGCGAGCGCGCCGAAGGCGCCGTGCGTGGAGGTGTGCGAGTCGCCGCAGACCACCGTCATCCCGGGCTGGGTGAGGCCCAGCTGCGGCCCCACCACGTGGACGATGCCCTGCTCGGCGTCGCCGAGGGAGTGCAGGCGGACGCCGAACTCCTGGCAGTTGTTGCGCAGCGTCTGGATCTGGGTCCGGCTGGTCAGGTCGGCGATCGGCTTGTCGATGTCCAGCGTCGGAGTGTTGTGGTCCTCGGTGGCGATGGTGAGGTCCGCCCGGCGCAGCTTCCGCCCGGCCAGACGCAACCCTTCGAAGGCCTGCGGGGAGGTAACCTCGTGCACCAGGTGCAGGTCGATGAAGAGAAGGTCCGGCTGGGCGTTGGCTCCTTCGCCGTCGCCCTTGCGCACCACGTGCGCGTTCCAGACTTTCTCGGCCAATGTCTTTGCCATGGCCATCTCCCTTCACTGCTGTCTTTCACTGATGATCGCTGATTGCCTCCACTGAACCAGCAGTCCCTCGGATGCGCCAGCGAAATGATTTGCATCTCAGATACTGAGACGGCAATATCATTACATGGACAATTCTAGTGGCGTCGGCGTCATCGATAAAGCGGCCCACGTGCTTGACGCACTCGAGGCCGGCCCCACCACTTTGGCGCAGCTCGTGGCTGCCACCGGCCTGGCCCGCCCGACCGTGCACCGCCTGGCGTTGGCGCTGGTCCACCACCGGCTGGTCAGCCGCGACATCCAGGGCCGCTTTGTGCTGGGGAGCCGCCTGGTGGAACTGGCATCCGCCGCCGGCGAGGACCGGCTGATCGCCTCGGCCGGCCCGGTCCTGATGCAGCTGCGCGACGCCACCGGCGAAAGCGCCCAGATCTTCCGCCGCCAGGGCGACTGGCGTGTCTGCGTCGCATCGGCCGAACGCCCCATCGGGCTCCGCGACACCATTCCGGTGGGCACGCAGTTGTCCATGAAGGCCGGTTCGGCCGCGCAGGTGCTGCTCGCCTGGGAGGACCACGACCGCCTCCTCGACGGGCTCCAGGCCGCCCGCTTCACCCCCACCGTCCTGGCCGGAGTCCGACGCCGGGGCTGGGGCCAGAGCCTCGGCGAACGCGAGCCCGGTGTCGCCTCCGTTTCGGCCCCCGTCCGCGGACCCTCCGGCCGCGTGATCGCCGCCGTCTCGATTTCCGGCCCGATCGAGCGCCTGACCCGCCAGCCCGGACGGCTGCACGCCGAGGTGGTCTGCAACGCGGCCCGCGCCCTGACCGACGCGCTGCGCAAGACCAACGACTGAGTCCCCGGCGCGTCCGGGCAGCGCGGGAAGCTAGGCTGTGCCCATGAACAGCTATGCGGTGTTCCTGCGCGGCATCAATGTGGGCGGCATCAACATCAAGATGGCCGACCTCAAGGACGCCCTGGAGTCCCGGCCATTCACCGGGGCGAAGACCCTCCTGGCGAGCGGCAATGTGGTGTTGTCCAGCGGGCTGGATGCAGCCGGGGTCAAGAAGGAATTCGAGGCCTGCCTCCGGGAGACCTTCGGCTACGACGCCTGGGTGGTGGTGCTGACGGCAGGCCGCGTGGCCGAACTCGTGGCGGCGTGCCCCTATCCGGCGGATGACGCGTCCACGCACACCTACCTCACCTTGGCCTCGGACCCGGACGTGCTGTCGGCGCTCCACGGGGCCGGAAGCGCGCTGGACGGTGCCGAGCTGACCCGGCTCGGGCCGGAGGCCATCGCCTGGCGGGCGCCTGCCGGCGGCACCCTGGACAGCCCGTTCAGCAAGCTCTCCTCGAAGCCCAGATACAAGGCAGCCACCACCACCCGGAACCTGCGCACCGTGCTCAAGGTGCGCGATGCCGCCACGCGGCTGTAGGCCCCGGGCCTGCCGCGCTAGCGCGGCGCAGCCGCCCTCAGCGCGGCGTTGAAGGACTTCAGGCGGGCGACCTCGCGCGCCACGGGCTCCACCACCTGCCGTTCCGCCACGTCCGCGACGGCGGAGTTGAGCCGTTTCCGGGCGGCGGCCCCGCGCATGCGCGCCACGGCTCCGGCAATGAACTTTCCCGTGATCGCCAGGACAATGCCCAGCAGCGCTCCCCCGGCGATCATCATCGTGGGTACCGGCCAGCCTTGCACCATCGGCACCTCCGGCACCGGGAGCTGCAGATACCCGAGCCCAGCAAGGACGCCGAGCCAGCCGAATCCGCCGACTGCCGTCAGCAGCGCGAGCCACTGGGCCACGTTGAACACGGCCCACCACCAGGACGTCCTGTCCGCCTTCAGATCGGCCCCGGCAATGGCCTGGTCCAGCGCGTCCGGAAGCCGGTCCCTTCCCTGACGGGCGGCGTCGCGGATGACGGCGCGCCACGGGCCGGGGGCGCCCTCGCTGGCCGCATCAGCAAAGTCCCGGACCGCGGCGTCCGTGCGGGCCCGTTCCGGCGCCCCGGCCGGCGGCAGCGACGTCCGGCCCAGCTGCGGGCCGGCGCCCTCCCGGCGCAGGTTCAGCCTTCGCAGCGGATCCGGCCTGAGCCGGGCCAGCCAGCGGGTCACGGGCCAGCCGGTCCGGCGGGTGGCTTCCAGACGGTAGGAGCGCACCACCGCATCGACCACCAGCGGAACGTTGGCGGCGGCCGCCAAGTGCGCGGCCAGCCGGGATTTGGCGGCGGCCTTCAGCCCTGCGGCCTCTCCCGGCCCGGAGGCCTCCGCGAGCCGGGCGGCAGCCCGGGAGACGTCCGCGGCCAGCCGCTGGGCCGCAGCCTGCCGCTGGGCCACGACATGCCGGATAGTGGACCGGACCTTGTCCACTCCCGTCCCCCCGAGCGCCGAGACGCCCAGCACCGGGACCTTGCCGAGCCCGTCCCTCGCGAGAATTCCCTTGAGCGAGTCCAGGACCGGCCCGACGTCAGCCTCGGGCAGCCGGTCCACCTGGTTGAGCACCACCATCGTGACCGCCCCGTGCGAGGCCAGCGGGGCCAGGAAGTCGTTGTGCACGGCGGCGTCCGCGTACTTCTGCGGATCGAGCACCCAGACCAGCACATCCACCAGGCCCACCATCCGCTGCACGATCTCCCGGTTGGCTGCCCGCGTCGAGTCGAAGTCCGGCAGGTCCAGCAGGATGAGACCGCTGGCCTCATCGGCGAAACCGGGGACGGCCGGGGCCGGGTGCCGCTTGTCGACAGCGAGCCAGTCCAGGAGCGGTCCGCTGCCGTCTTGTCCCCAGATACTGGCCAGCGGTTCCGATGTGGTGGGGCGCCGGACGGCCGCCGTGGCAATCTCGGCTCCGTTGACCGCGTTGAAAAGGGAGGATTTGCCGCTGCCGGTGGCGCCGAAGAAGCCTACGACCGTGTGGTCGGCGGAGAGCGAGCGCCGGGAGCTGGCGCGCTCGAGCACCTGGAGCGCCTCGGCCAGGGTTTCCTCCGGCAGCGCACCGGCGGCCAGCTCCCGTGCCTCGTTCAGTGCTTCGAGCCGCCGGCCCAGCTGGGAGGCTTCGCGGGAGCCGCCGTGCCGGCTCACGCGGCGGCCGCCAGCCGGCGCAGCCCGGTGGCGTGCTCCGCGAGCACGGCCGGCGGCACGCCGTCGGAAACGTCCAGCCGGCTCAGGAAGCGCTGCTGTTCGGCCTGGAGCAGGCTCTGGCAGCGGACGTGGAGGTCTTCGCGGGCGGTCCGAGCCAGGCGACGGACGGCGTCCTCGCCGAACACCGCCTCAAGGAGCCGCTGCCCGACGGCGGCTGTCCCGCCGGCGACGCCGACTTCCAGCCCGGTGAGGCCGGCCGTCATCGAGAACACCACGATCATCAGGGCTGCGCCCAGTCCGTTGATGCCGAAGGACAGCCAGCGGGCCTGGGTCCGCTTGCCCTGGCCCTCGGTCCGGATGAGTTCCATGAGGCTCCCCTGCCATGCCCGGATCTCCGCGGCCACCTTCTCCTCGAACCCCTCGCTGGGTCCGGAAAGGTCGTCACCGCCCAGCAGCTGCCGGCCGGCCGGGTCGGAGCGCCACCGCTGCTCGGTGTGCTCTGCGGCGTTGGCGGCCTCGTCGATGATCACCGCCTGCAGCCCCGTTTCGATGGCGGTTTCCACCCGGACCGCCGGCGTGGGTTCGCCCCGAAAGAAGGCGCCCAGGCGGTCCCTGAAGCGTCCGATGTTCTGCTCCATGGCCCGGAAGAACTCGCCCGTGCCGACGAAGTCCTGCCAGCGGGCCAGGACCTCCCCGCGCAGCAGCGCCCCGTCGCGGGTGGCTTCGAGGATCCTGTCGACGGCGTCCCGGTAGGCGCCACGGGCGTCGCTGGCGAGGACCTCGGCGGCGCGTTGCTGGGCCTCCGCCGCCTGCGCCGCTGCTTCCACCCGGTTCCCCAGCGCCTTGACCGTGCCGTTGAGGGTCCGGCGGGCGATCTCCGCGCGGCCGGCGGCGTCCGCCGCGAGTTCCTGGATCCAGCCCCGCAGCGGATCGACGGCCTCGGGCGGCAGCATCCCCATCCCATCCAGCGCCGCCTCCGGCACCACGAAGAGGCGTGCGCCGCCCAGGCCCTCGCGGCTGAGCATGGCCAGCAGGTCCGCGCTGACTTCATCCTCGGCCGCGGGCGGAACACGGTCCAGCACGACGGCGACCATGATGTCGCGTGCGGCTGCGTCCAGCAGCAGCTTCCACGGGACGGCGTCGGCATAGCGGTTGGCGGTGGTGACAAAGACCCACAGATCGGCGGCCGCCAACAGCTGGCCGGCCAGCCTGCGGTTGTCCTCGGCAATGGAGTCGACGTCGGGGGCGTCGAGCAGGGCGATGCCCGCCGGCACCGCGGCGTCCGCGATCAGCACGAGGGAGTCGGTGGAGGCGGCATCGGGGGCGGGCCCGGCCTGGTTGGCGGGCAGCGGCGCGCCCACCACGGTGCCGCGGATCCGGCCCAGGCTCGGCAGCACGCGCTGGTCCTCAAACCAGCCGGCATCATCGGGATGATGCAGCAGGATGGGCTGGCGGGTTGTGGGCCGGATGGCCCCGGCACGGGTGACCGGACGGCCCACGAGCCCGTTGACCAAGGTGGATTTCCCGGCACCGGTGGAGCCGCCCACGACCGCCAGCAGGGGTGCCTCGAGGCTGCGGTACCGGGGAAGGATGTAGTCGTCGAGCTGGGCCAGTGCCTGGCGGATATCGAGCCGCGCCTGGTCCGCGCCGGGCAGCGCCAGCGGCAGGCCCGTGGCCCCGAGGTCGCGCCGGACCGCCTCCAGCAGCCCAACAGCCGCGGCCGTGCGCGCGGACGGCAGCTGGCCGCCGTCGCGCCCCGGGGTTTCTTGGGAGCTCACAGCATCATCATGCCAGTTCAGTTGGAACCGTGCTGAGCGTGGCGGACCCCCGGACGGTAAAGAAAAACGGCCCCGGGCTGATGCCCGGGACCGTTCCAGCTGTGACCCCAGCGGGATTCGAACCCGCGTTACCGCCGTGAGAGGGCAGCGTACTAGGCCGCTATACGATGGGGCCGCGTACTCTCCAGAACAGCATTCCTGCCGTCCGTGCCAAGTGATTGTTTCATACACCCGGCTGTCGTTTCAAATCGGTCCAGCCGATTCAAAACTCCTGATCGGCCGCGGAAGTCCGCGGAGTTTCAGAGCTGGGATACCAGGACTCGAACCTAGACGGGCGGTACCAGAAACCGTAGTGTTGCCAATTACACCATATCCCAATGGAACTTTCGGGCCGGATCCCCGGGTCTAAACCCGCGCTCCCAGCGCCTCAGCACGAGTAATTACTTTACCCGAGAGATTTCCCCTGCACAAATCGGCCCGGCCGAGGGCCCTGGACTCGGCCAGCGGGCCCCCGCCGCCGCCCGGCACCCGCCCCTCAGCCCGCAAAATCCTTGTGAATCCGCGGCGGACGAGTTTACGCTCAACAAGTTACCAGCAAGTAACAACCCACACCCCCGCCCCGTTTGCGGGCGGCTTCGCCATCTTTTGGCAATGTTAGCTGCCTCACAGGCTCGGGGTGGCCGGCGACGGCACCGCTGCCGGCGGGACCGTCGAGAGGAACCCTTCGTGTCACAGAGCGGTCCCGCCGCTGCCAGCAAGACCCGGACCCGTGCGCAACAGCTCGCCATCGCCATCCTTGCCCTGCTGCCCATTGCTCTGCTGGGGTTCTACACCCTCGTCACCGGCCGCATCACGGACGGTTCGGCCAGGCTCAAGGACGGGGCAGGCCAGGCCTCAGCCGGCGCGGCTCGGCTGAAGGATGGCGCCGGAAAACAAGCCAGCGGCGCCAGCCTGGCCGATACCGGCGCGGGCAAACTCTCCGCCGGTGCGGAAAAGATCCACGCGGGCATCAGCGAAAAACTTGCTCCAGGGGCGGACAAACTCCAGAACGGTGCCGGCGAACTGGCCGCGGGGGCCGTCCAGCTCTCCCGCCGCGCTGACCCCCACCGCCGCCGGCAACGCTGAAAACAACCTCGCGGACGGCGCCACCGCCCTCGACGCCGGCCAGCTAGCCGCCGGGGGCGGACAAGCTCGCGGACGGCAACGCCCGGATCGCCGAAGGCACCGGCACCCTGTATTCGGGCGCCGCAGCCGTCTCCCCCACCCGCCTGATCGGACAGTCGGACGCGGCTACGGCCCTGGGTCCCGTGGGAGTCCTGGCATTGGGCTCCGTGGCTGCCGTCTTCGTGCTGCGCAGGAAGCAGCCTCAGGCGGCGGCCGCCTAGGCCAACAGTTCCAGCAGGGAGCCGACCTCGCGTCCGAGGAAACCCGGGGCCGGCTCCCCGCCGCGGTTGAGCCAGACGCCCAGCAGCCCCGCCGCCGTCGAGCCTTCCGCGTCCAGGAGCCGGTTGTCCCCGACGTAAAGGGTTTCGCCGGCGGCGGTTCCCAGGCGCCGGACACCCTCGAGGTAGATGGCCGGGTCCGGCTTCGGGACGCCGACGGTATCGGTGCCGACAAGGATCCTGATGCGTTCCAGCCCTGCCGCGTCGAGCTTCACCCGCTGGTAGTCGTGGACATTGTTGCTCACGGCACCGTAGGGAACACCGGCCGCGTCCAGGGCGTCAAGCATCGGCGTGACATCGTCGAAAGCACGGATGTAGCCGTGCTGGCGGCTTGCGTACGAGCTCACCCAGTGATGGGCCTGCTCGTCCTCGTCCAGTTCGACCCCGAAGTGCCCCAGGGCAGCACGGCCGCGGAGCAGGCGCTGTTCGTTGAAGCTCAGCTCGCCGGCCAGGTAGCGGTCGTAGATATGGGTGGTCTCGCGGGTGAAGATCCGCCCGAACTTGTCCCACCCGGCCTCGTCCAGCTCGGGCAGGAGATGCTCGCTGACATCGCGCAGTGCCGCCGTCATGGCGAATTCCAGGTCCACGAGGGTGTCATCGATATCGAACAAGACACCCCGGACGACGCCCAGGCCGGTGGCCAGCACGCCGTTACTGGTCTCGGGCGCGGTTTCCATCAGCCGCGGAAGGCCCGCAGGCGGGCCAGGGACGAGTCCTTGCCCAGGATGACCATGGATTCGAACAGCGGCGGGGAGATGCGGCGGCCGGAGACGGCCGTGCGGACCGGTCCGAAGGCCAGGCGCGGCTTGACCCCGAGCCCCTCGACGAGTGCCTCCTTCAGCGCAGCCTGGATGTTTTCCGCGCTCCAGTCGGTGACGGGCTCCAGGGCCGCCAGGGCGGCGTCGAGGACCTCGCCGAGGTTCTCCGGGAGTCCCTTGCGGGCGTCATCCGCTACGTCGATCGCGTCGTCGGCCTTGAACAGGAACGCCAGCATCTCCGGCGCTTCGCCCAGCAGCGAGATGCGCTCCTGGATCAGCGGCGCGGCTTCGGCGAGGATCTGCTCCTCGCGCTCGGTGAGGCGTTCGCCCACGAGCCCTGCGGCCTGCAGGTAGGGCACCAGGCGCCCGCGGAAGTCCTCCGGGTCCAGCATGCGGATGTGCGTGCCGTTGATGGCCTCGGCCTTCTTGATGTCGAAGCGGGCCGGGTTGGCGAGCACGTCGTTGACGTCGAAGTGCTCGATCAGCTGTTCGACGGTGAAGATGTCCTCGTCGGCGGACAGGCTCCAGCCCAGCAGGGACAGGTAGTTGAGCAGGCCCTCCGGGATGAAGCCGCGGTCCCGGAGCAGGAACAGGTTGGACTCCGGGTCGCGCTTGGAGAGTTTCTTGTTGCCTTCGCCCATGACGTACGGCAGGTGCCCGAAGACCGGCATGTAGCTGGCGGCGCCGATGTCCATGAGCGCGCGGATCAGCACCACCTGGCGCGGCGTCGAGGAGAGCAGGTCCTCGCCGCGCAGCACGTGGGTGATGCCCATCAGGGCGTCGTCGACGGGGTTGACCAGGGTGTACAGCGGGGATCCGTCCGCACGGACAATGACGTAGTCCGGAATGCTGCCGGGCTTGAAGGTGATCTCCCCGCGGACCAGGTCGGTGAAGGTGACATCCTCGTCCGGCATCCGCACGCGCAGCACGGGCTGGCGGCCCTCGGCCTTGAACGCGGCAATCTGCTCCTCGGAGAGCTCCCGGTCGAAGTTGTCATAGCCGAGCTTGGGATCGCGGCCGGCGGCGCGGTGGCGTGCCTCGACTTCCTCCGGTGTGGAGTACGCCTCGTACGCGTGGCCGGCCTCGAGCAGCTTGGCCACAACGTCCTTGTACAGGTCCAGGCGCTGCGACTGGCGGTACGGCTCGTGCGGGCCGCCGACTTCCACGCCTTCTTCCCAGGTGATGCCGAGCCATTTGAGGGCCTCCAGCAGCTGCTGGTAGCTCTCCTCCGAGTCACGCGCCGCGTCGGTGTCCTCGATGCGGAACACGAAGGTGCCGTTGGTGTGCCGGGCGTGTGCCCAGTTGAAGAGGGCCGTGCGGATCAGGCCGACGTGCGGGGTCCCCGTGGGTGACGGGCAGAACCGGACGCGGACCGGAGTCTCCCCGGTAACTTCACCGGTCATTTCGCTGAGGGCGGGGCTGGCGGCTTCACTGGAGACGGCGCTGGGCGCGGAAGGAGTAGTCATAGTGACTCCAACTTTACCGTGTGCCCGGCGCGGAGATCCGCTGGCAACCGCAGGCGTGTGCCACGCGTGGAACAGGGCGGCACTGAGTGGGAATAGCGAGGAATCCGCGGAAAACCGGACAGCCGCCACGGGAATCCCCGTCGCGGCTGTCCCCAAGCAATCGGACGGCGCTTGCGCGCTTTGCCTGCGCGCCGCCTAGCGGCGGACGACGGGGTTGGAGAGGCGGCCGATGCCCTCGATCTCAACGTCATAGCGGTCGCCGGCCCGGACCAGGCCGACGCCGGCGGGGGTTCCGGTCATGATGACATCGCCGGGCAGCAGGGTGAAGGCCTGCGAGACGATGGACACCAGCTCGCGGACGCCCCGGATCATCTGGCTCGTGCTGCCGTCCTGGCGCAGTTCGCCGTTCAGCCGGCCCTGGATCTGCAGGTCCTCGGTGTCGAGTTCGGTCTCGATCCACGGCCCCAGCGGCGCCGAGGTGTCGAAGCCCTTGGCCCGGGCCCACTGCAGGTCCGTTTTCTGGACGTCGCGAGCCGTGAGGTCGTTGCCGCAGGTGTAGCCGAAGATGACGTCGTCGACCCGTTCTTCGGGCACATCCTTGCAGATCCGGCCGATCACCACGCACAGCTCGGCTTCGAAGGACACTTCCTCGGAGAACT
>JAODMV010000301.1 GCA_025464875.1 Arthrobacter sp.
TCGAAGCGGCGTTTGCCGATGGCTGAATTCCACACCAAGACGTCCCGTCAGGGGCTGGCAACAGCGGAAACAGTAGACGCCTTGCACGCAGACTTTGAGGCACTCTGGGCCGAGGCGGACTTCGTCCCCGAGCTGGACCGGATGGCGTTTTCGACGGCCGTCATCGAAGCGGCCTCCAACGTTGTGCGGCACGCCGTCCCGTCCACCGACGCCCCGCTGCAGCTCGGGATCGACATCACCGTCTCACCCCGGCGACTGGAGGCACGCATCTGCGAGATCGGCGCGGCACCGTCGGATCTGAAACTTGACGGCCCGCAGACGGCCGCCGTCGGCGACGAAGCCGAATCAGGGCGCGGACTGACACTGATCCGCGCACTGGTAAGCACAATCACGTTCGAACGACAGGGCGAGGACAACGTTTGGGTCCTGTGCCCGAACTCTGACGGACCACACCCCTGACCAACCATGGCGGCCGCCGCGGCCAGACTGGAAGCTCGTGGCTGTGAGATTTTTGCTGCTGCCAAATGGCTGTGACGTCTCCGTAGCATGCCTTCAACTCACCGCAAGCGGCACTCGGGCGGCGCGCTTCGGCGCGTAAATCGCAGGAGGTGGTTCGGATTGTCTGACCATGGATCAGGACCGCGGGCGGTTGCCAATCCGGAGATCGACATCTCCGATGTCTACGCCTTTCCCAGCCCCGAGCGTGGAGGCGCTCCCGTGGCTGTCATTAATGGGTTCCTGTTCGCGCCCCCATCCATCCGCGCTGTTTTCGGATGCGATCGACTATCGAATCCGGCTCCGCCCTGCGCGGTCGGTTTCGTCAGGGCCTCAGGCGGGGTTTGTGGCTGGTGACGAGGAACGTGCGTTCAGCTTTACCTTTCCGCGCCCCGCGGCGACCACCTCGTGCAGGCCGGACCTGTCATGCGCCGTGGGGGCGATGTCTCCTTCCGTGTGGGCGACGCACAAAGGGTGCCGATGTTGGGCTATTGACTCAGAACTGTCGCCTACATAGGCCCTGTCCCAGCTGCCGATGCCGGCAGCTTCTACACCGCATACGCCATTACCAACCCGTGGATCGGAGGGCCTTTCTCCCACATCTGGAGGGTTGCCGTCTCCTCGGCCAGGGGCTTCGAAACCGAAGGCCCAACCTTGGAGGACGCCTCATGGATTGGGGCCTTCGGCCTGGAACGGGCCGGATCATGTACTGAAGGCAGGCCAAGTGCGATGCTGGGCAGCAAGGGCCGGTCCTGGTCCGGCGGATAAAAGGGGGCGTCACCGTGTGGGGAATAGGGTTTAAACGGCGGGCCGCCTGGCCTAAGGACATGACCATCACGATCGACGACCATGCGCAGAACCTAAAGATGCTGCTGTTCATCCGACAGGCATGGTTAGTCGCCCAGGACGTCAACATTCCGCAGCTCAGCCCCGTGCCTGCGACAGGGACTTCAAGGATTCCGGAGTCGGCAAGCCGCGAGGTGTGGGACCAACGATGGAGGCAGCAATGGGCCCGCAGTTGGGCCTGGTTCAACGTGAGCAAAGTTCAAGACGCCCCAATCTCCCAGGACGAGATGCGGGACATCTCACGCCCCGGACAGAACCTCCACCCGATCGTGCCACCGTTCTGGCCCGTCGAGTACGGCGAGGACGGATTGGATCTGGCGGCCTTCAACACGTGGGACATGCAGACGATCCCGACCTTCCCCTCCCGCTCCGAACGGGACAGCCTGCCGGCACTGATTGACGCATGGCAGGACGGGCTCACGACAATCCTCGTGCTGCCTTACCGGGGCTACTTCGCGCAGCGTCTGAACGGCAGCCATCTTGTTGTCTCAGCTGAGACTAGAAACGACCCCGAGCTCTACACCAAGACACTTCAGACCAAACGCTAAGACCGAGTAACCCAGCAACCCCTGTCCGGCGGCCGGACACGGGTTCCGTCGTGTGACCGGCCAGTCGGCCGGCGATGTCGAGGTAAGGGGACGAACGCGGAGCCGCCCCCTCCGCGTCGGCGGAAGAAATCTGTGATGGCAAGGAGGCCGGTCCCGATCCGCGGGCGGTCGCGGATGGCCCCGCAGCTCTCGTCGTTGCCGCTGCCCTGATCGCAGGGCTGCGACGCCGCCGAATAGACGCCGTAGCGATCTCCAACCGAGTTCCGAACGGCTCGGATATGGAGTCGGAACAAACCACTGGGCGCAGACCAACTGATGAAATAAACGATCGGGACCAATGCAGCAGCCGCCTGCTTGTAGATACCCGACAAAATCCTGACTTCAGCCGGCAACTAGCGTCAGCGTTGAGGGACAACCACAGCCAGCGCAAAGGACGATCAATGACGATTCAGACAGATCCGGCACCTACCCGGTACGAGATTCTCGAAACCGCCCGCCAGCAGGTCCTTGAAGAAGGACGCGGGCTGACGCAGGACCAACTGGTGGAGGTCCTGCAGCTGCCCGATGATGCCCTTCCCGCGGCGCTGCAGCTGGCCCATGAGGTCCGGCTCAGGCATTGCGGCGAGGACGTGGAGGTGGAGGGCATCATCTCCATCAAGACCGGCGGCTGCCCGGAGGACTGCCATTTCTGCAGCCAGTCCGGGCTCTTCGATTCCCCGGTCCGCGGGGTGTGGCTGGACATTCCGGAACTGGTCAAGGCGGCAAAGGAAACGGCGGCCACCGGGGCCACGGAGTTCTGCATCGTGGCCGCCGTCCGCGGACCCGACGTCAAGTTGATGAACCAGATCAAGTTCGCGATCGACCGCATCAACGAAGCCGTGGACATCAACATCGCCTGCTCGCTGGGGATGCTCACCCAGCACCAGGTCGACCAGCTCGCGGCGTGGGGCGTCCACCGCTACAACCACAACCTGGAAACCGCGCGCAGCTACTTCCCTGAGGTTGTCACCACGCACAGCTACGAAGAGCGGCTCGAGACCTGTGCCATGGTCAAGGCCGCCGGCATGGAGCTCTGCTGCGGGGCGTTGATCGGCATGGGCGAATCCCTGGAACAGCGC
>JAODMV010000313.1 GCA_025464875.1 Arthrobacter sp.
TCGGCCGCGTCGGCGGGGGTCACCGCGACCAGCCGGACCTCGCCGTCGTTCTCGACGACGAGCGCGAACGGCAGGAAGCCGCCGTTGCGCTCCAGCTGCTCCTGGGCGGCTCCCACGCCGGTCCCGAGCAGGTTCTCCAGATCGGTTGCGCTGGCCTCGGGCACGGTGGCCCGCCAGGAGCCGGGGTGCAAAGGCTGTGCCGTGGCGTCTTCCGTGGGCTTGTCCGTCATGGCCTAGCCCCGGACCAGCGCCAGGACGCGGTCGCGTACGCGTTCCATGGTGGTGGTATCCGTGGCTTCAACGTTCAGTCGGAGGAACGGCTCGGTGTTGGAGGGGCGCAGGTTGAACCAGTAGCTGCCGTCCGCGGCGATGAAGGTGCTGCCGTCAAGGTGGTCCACCTGGACGTCCTCGGCGGAGAAGTCCGTCCGGACCCGCGCGACCGCCGCGGCCTTGTCTTCGATTTCCGAGTTGATTTCGCCCGAAGACCTGTAGGGCTCGTATTCGCGGCCGAGTTCGGAGAGCGGGCCGTCCTGTTCGCCGAGGGCGGCCAGGACATGCATTGCGGCCAGCATGCCGGTGTCCGCGTTCCAGAAATCACGGAAATAGAAGTGCGCCGAGTGCTCACCGCCGAAGACTGCCCCTTCGGCGGCCATCACGGCCTTGATGAACGAGTGGCCCACGCGCGTCCGGACGGCGCGGCCGCCATGGCGTTCCACCAGTTCCGGTACGGCCCTGGACGTCAGCAGGTTGTGGATGACGGTGGGGGTGTCCTCGCCGAGGGCCTGCGCGCGGGCGATTTCCCGGCGGGCCACCATTCCCGTGATGGCCGACGGCGAGACGGGATCGCCGTGTTCGTCGATCACGAAGCAGCGGTCGGCGTCGCCGTCGAACGCCAGGCCGATGTCGGCCCCGTGCTCGACGACGGCGGCCTGCAGGTCGAGCAGGTTCGCCGGCTCCAGCGGGTTGGCGGGGTGGTTCGGGAAGGATCCGTCCAGCTCGAAATACAGCGGAACGATCTCAAGGGGAAGCTTGGGCAGCAGCGCGTCGCCGAGCACTGCCGGGGTGGTCAGGCCCGCCATTCCGTTGCCGGCATCCACCACCACCTTCAGCGGCCGCGATCCGCGCAGGTCCACCAGGCCGCGCAGGTACTCCGCATAGCCCTTCAGGACGTCCTGCACGCCGATGAGGCCGCGGGTGCCGGACGCGGGAATGCTGCCCGCGTTGAGGTACTCCTCGGCGCGGGCCTGGATTTCCTGGAGTCCGGTTTCGGAGGAGATCGGCACAGCGCCGGCCTTTGCCATCTTGATGCCGTTGTATTCGGCCGGGTTGTGGCTCGCGGTGAAGGTGGCGCCGGCGGCATTGAGGGCCCCGCAGGCGTAGTAGAGCTCGTCCGTGGAGATCAGGTCCAGCAGCTGGACGTCGGCACCGCGCGTGGCGGCGCCGTTGGCAAAGGCCTTGCTGAACTCCGGGGAGGAGGGGCGCATGTCGCCGCCCACCAGCACGGTCTGCCCCGCGAGGTCCAAGACGTCAACGAAGGCGGCGCCGACGGCTTCGACGATTTCCGCGGTGATGGAGTCACCGACGATTCCGCGCACGTCGTAGGCCTTGAACGAGGCCGAGAGGTCATAGGTCTTTGTCTTGTCCGTAGTCACGCGTCTCATCTTACGTCGATGCTCTTCCCCGCCCCGGGGCGGGGCGGGAGGTTACGGGCTTCGGCGTCCCTCCGGCTCGCTTGTCCGCAGCTGCTAGTCCCATCCGCTTGTCCACATGCGCTTGTCCACATGGCAGGGCTGCGCGGCGGGGTGTCGGAGGTGGCTGGGATACTGAAGTAATGGCCAATGACCAGAACGCTGCAGTCCTTTCCGCTTCCACCCCCGCGTCCGCGACTTCCGGGGCCGGGGATTCCCGGACGCGCGAGCAGGCCCAGGAGGTGCTGCGCGAGCTCGTGGGGAACCCCGGCGCGGAGTTCCACGACGGCCAGTTTGAGGCCATTGAAGCGCTGGTCGACGGCGGCAGGCGGGCGCTCGTGGTGCAGCGCACCGGCTGGGGGAAGTCCGCGGTGTACTTCGTCGCGTCCCTGCTGCTGCGCCGCCGCGGCGCCGGCCCGACGCTGATCGTTTCGCCGCTGCTGGCGCTCATGCGCGACCAGGTGGAGGCCGCGGCACGGGCGGGGGTCCGGGCCGTGGCCATCAACTCCGCCAACCAGCTGGACTGGGACACGGTGCGCGAGCAGCTCGCCGCCGACGAGGTCGACGTGCTGCTGGTGTCGCCGGAGCGGCTCACCAACCCGTCCTTCCGCGAGAACCAGCTGCCGGAGCTGATCCGCCGCACCGGGCTCCTGGTCATCGATGAGGCCCACTGCATCTCGGACTGGGGCCATGATTTCCGGCCCGACTACCGGCGCATCGCCGACCTGATCACCCAGCTGCCGGACAGCGTGCCGGTGCTCGCCACCACCGCCACCGCCAACTCCCGAGTGGTGCACGACATCGAGGAACAGCTCGGCGAGGGTGTGCTGACGATCCGCGGTGCCCTGGGCCGGGAATCACTCCGGCTGGGCGTGCTCAACCTGCCGGACTCCCGCGACCGGCTGGGCTGGCTGCTGACCCACCTCTCGGACCTGCCGGGCAGCGGCATCATCTATACGCTGACCGTGTCCGCGGCGGAGGACACCGCACGGCTCCTCGCCGAAGCCGGCCATGAGGTGCTCGCCTACACCGGCCGCACCGACCCCGCGGACCGCGAACGCGCCGAGCAGCTGCTTAAGGAGAACCAGGTCAAGGCCCTCGTGGCGACGTCCGCCCTCGGCATGGGCTTCGACAAGCCCGACCTCGGCTTTGTGGTGCACCTTGGCGCGCCGTCCTCTCCCGTGGCGTACTACCAGCAGGTGGGCCGTGCCGGCCGTGGAGCCGCGAACGCCGATGTCCTGCTGCTGCCGGGCTCCGAGGACCGCGACATCTGGCAGTATTTTGCGACCGCGTCCATGCCGTCGGAGGAGAAGGCCGCCGCCGTGCTGACGGCCCTCGCCGAGGCAGGAACCGCCGTGTCCACTGTGGCGCTCGAGGCGCGGGTGGACCTGCGCCGGACGCCGCTGGAATTGCTGCTGAAGGTGCTGGCCGTGGACGGCGCCGTCGAACGGGTCGGCGGCGGCTGGCGTTCCACCGGCCAGCCGTGGAGCTACGACGCCGAGCGGTACAGCCGCATCGCGGAGGCCCGCGTGGACGAGCAGGACTCCATGGTGATCTACCAGGACACCGCCGGGTGCCGGATGGAGTACATCACCTCGGTCCTGGACGATGAGACCGCCCACGCCTGTGGCCGCTGCGATAACTGCGCGGGCACCTGGTTCCCGGCCGACATTGCCGCCTCGGCCGCCGAGGCCGCCGGGCAGACGCTCAGCCGCGCCGGCGTGGTCCTGGAACCGCGGCTGCAGTGGCCCAGCGGCATGGACCGCCTAGGGGTGTCCGTGAAGGGCAAGATCAAAGCCGAGGAAAGCCTGGCCAACGGCCGGGTGCTGGCGCGCCTGACGGACCTGGGCTGGGGCGGTGCGCTGCGGGAGGCGTTCGCCTCGGGCACGGCGGACCGTCCCGTGGATTCCGCAATGCTGCAGGCCTGTGTCCAGGTCCTGCGGGAGTGGGGCATCGGAGACGGGCGCAACCCGGGGTGGAGCGGGGCTGGACGGCCCGCCGCGATCATCGCCGTCCCGTCCCGGAACAAGCCGGAGCTGGTGGATTCGCTGGCCCGAGGCATCTCCGAGATCGGCCGGATCCCGTACCTGGGCCAGCTGCAGCTCGCCCATGGCGGACCCACCGGCGGCCGCGGCGGCAACAGCGCCTACCGGCTCGCCGGGGTCTGGGAGCGGCTGGTCGTGGGGCCGGAGCTGGAAGCGGCGCTGGCGGGGATCCGGGGCCAGAGTGTGATGCTCGTGGACGATCTGGTCGACAGCCGCTGGACCGTCACGGTCGCCGGGCGGGCCCTCAGGCTCG
>JAODMV010000315.1 GCA_025464875.1 Arthrobacter sp.
CCCTCGCCGAGGTGGCCCAGGAATCCGGGCTGGAGCTGGTCCCGGATCCGGGCGGAGCCGCGTTCTACGGCCCCAAGATCTCCGTCCAGGCCCGCGACGCGATCGGCCGGACCTGGCAGATGTCCACCATCCAGCTGGACTTCAACCTGCCGGAACGCTTCGAGCTCGAATACCAGGCGGCCGACGGCACCCGCCAGCGGCCCGTCATGATCCACCGGGCCCTGTTTGGCTCGATCGAGCGCTTCATGGGCGTCCTGACCGAACACTACGCCGGCGCCTTCCCGGCCTGGCTGGCCCCCGTCCAGGTGGTCGGCATTCCGGTGGCCGAGACGTTCAACGAGTACATGTTCGACGTCGTGGACCAACTGAAGGCTGCCGGCATCCGCGCCGAGGTGGATATTTCCTCGGACCGCTTCCCCAAGAAGATCCGCACGGCCAGCAAGGACAAGATCCCGTTCGTGCTGATCGCCGGGGGAGACGACGCCGAGGCCGGTGCGGTTTCCTTCCGCTTCCGCGACGGCAGCCAGGACAACGGCGTGCCGGTGGCCGAGGCGGTCCAGCGGATCGTCGACGCCGTCCGCAACCGGACCAGCTAGCGGATACAGGAGGCCAGGCGTGCAGGAGACCACAGGTGCCGGCCCGGGCTACCCGGGCGACGAGGCAGTGACGGACGACTTTGGCCTGGCCGGAGTTCCGGATGCATTCCAGCGTCTGTGGACCCCGCACCGGTTGGCGTACATCAAGGGCGGCCAGCACCAGTTCACCAACCAGGACGACTGCCCGTTCTGTGTCGCGCCCCGGCGCAGCGATGAGGAGTCGCTGATCGTGCACCGGGGCCGGACCAGCTACGTGGTGCTGAACCTGTTCCCGTACAACCCTGGCCACCTGCTCATCTGCCCGTACCGGCACGTGCCCGACTACACGGACCTGACCGTGGAGGAAACCGCGGAATTCGCCGAGCTGACACAGACGGCCATGCGCGTGCTCCGCAAGGTCGCCAATCCCACCGGCTTCAACATCGGCATGAACCAGGGCGTGACCGGCGGGGCCGGGATCGCCGGCCACCTGCACCAGCACGTGGTGCCGCGCTGGGGCGGGGACGGCAATTTCTTCCCCATCATTGCCCAGACCAAGGCCATCACCCAGACCCTGGACGAGGTCCGCCAACAGCTCGCCGAGGCCTGGCCGCAGGATGCCCCTGCTGGGGAAGAGGCGGCAGGGGAAGCTGCGGCCGGGCAGGCGAGTCACGGGGCGACGGATGCTCAATAGGCACGCACGCGGATTCTTCACCGCCCTGTTTTCCCCGGTGGCCCGCTGGCTGCTGCGGATCGGGGTGTCCCCGGACGCCGTCACCATCGTGGGCACGCTCGGCGTGGTGGTTGGCGCCCTCGTGTTCTACCCGCTCGGCCAGCTGTGGTGGGGGACCCTGTTCATCACGGCCTTCATTTTCTCCGATGTCGTCGATGGAATCATGGCCCGGATGGAGAAGCGCGGCGGCCGCTGGGGCAACTTCCTGGACTCCACCTTGGACCGGGTCGCCGACGGGGCCCTCTTCGCCGGACTCGCCGTCTGGTTTTTCACCGGCGGCGCGGACACCCCGATCGCGGTAGCCGCCGTCGTCTGCCTGGTGCTGGGCATGGTGGTCTCCTACGCGCGGGCCAAGGCCGAGGCCCTGGGCTTCCACGCCAATGTCGGCATCGCCGAGCGCGCCGAGCGGCTCGTTTCCGTGCTGGTGGTCACCGGTTTCACCGGTCTGGGCCTGCCGAGCGTGGTGCTGTTCGGAACGCTGTGCCTCCTGGCGGCAGCGAGTCTCGTGACAGTGGTGCAGCGGATCGTGGCGGTGCACCGCCAGTCGTTGGCGGAAAACGAAGGCACCGCCTCCGAGCCGGCCGCCTAGGGCCGCCGCTTCCCGGCTTCCGCGGCACGGCCGCACCCCCGGCAGCGCGTGTTCCCGGGTCCGTAACCGAAGTTCAGCCGCGCCGCGGCGGGGGACTAGTATTAGAAATACCGGCCAATGGATCCGGTAATCCGGTGCGTGCAAGTGCGGCATTTGCGTGCCGCTGCACTCCGGCGAGGTCATCTATCTACCCATAGGGGTTTTTGTGTCTACACCTGATGTAAGCAGCGAAGCCGGCGCGTCCGCCAAGAACGTCACGGGCAGCAACCGCGTCAAGCGCGGCATGGCGGATATGCTCAAGGGCGGCGTCATCATGGACGTCGTCAACGCCGAGCAGGCACGCATCGCCGAGGACGCCGGTGCCGTGGCCGTCATGGCGCTGGAACGCGTTCCCGCCGACATCCGCGCCCAGGGCGGCGTCTCCCGGATGAGCGATCCGGACATGATCGACCAGATCATCGCAGCCGTCTCCGTTCCGGTCATGGCGAAGGCCCGGATCGGCCACTTCGTCGAGGCCCAGGTCCTGCAGTCCCTCGGTGTGGACTACATCGACGAGTCCGAGGTCCTGACCCCGGCTGACTACACCAACCACATCGACAAGTGGAACTTCACCGTTCCGTTCGTCTGCGGCGCCACCAACCTCGGCGAGGCCCTGCGCCGCATCAACGAGGGCGCGGCCATGATCCGCTCCAAGGGTGAGGCCGGCACCGGAGACGTCTCCAACGCCACCACCCACATGCGCCAGATCCGCGCCGAGATCAAGAAGCTCGCCGGCATGCCGGAAGACGAGCTCTACGTTGCCGCCAAGGAACTGCAGGCTCCGTACGAACTGGTCAAGGAAGTTGCCGCCACCGGCAAGCTCCCCGTCGTGCTGTTCACCGCCGGCGGCATCGCCACCCCGGCCGACGCCGCCATGATGATGCAGCTCGGCGCCGACGGTGTCTTCGTCGGCTCCGGCATCTTCAAGTCCGGCAACCCGGCCCAGCGTGCCGCCGCCGTCGTGAAGGCCACCACCTTCTTCGACGACCCCGACGAGATCGCCAAGGCCTCCCGCGGCCTGGGCGAAGCCATGGTCGGCATCAACGTGGACGAGATCCCGCAGCCGCACCGCCTCGCCGAGCGCGGCTGGTAACCCTGCGGGGCGCCGGACGGCGCGATCCGCTGCGTGCTATTCCCCGCGCCCTGTTGGCAGCTAAGTGGCTGCGCGGGGCGCGGGGCCCCTTTTACGCACGCTGCCGGATCACACCGCCCGTCGCCTTGCGCTCCTGATGTACGACGCCGGCCGGTCACCTGTTGAGGTGATCGACCGGCGTCGTTGTTTTGGGGGTTTAGTCGAGGCCGCGGCGTTTCAGCAGCGGCTCGAGTCCGGCGTCGCGGCCACGGAAGGCCCGGAACGATTCCAGCGGGTCCCGGCTGTTGCCGCGGGAGAGCAGCTCGGCCCGGAAGAAGTCCCCGTTGGCCCTGGTGAGCCCGCCGTTTTCCTTGAACCACTCCACCGTCTCGGCGTCCAGCACCTCGCTCCAGATGTACGAGTAGTAGCCCGCGGCGTAGCCCGCTCCGGCGAAGATGTGCTGGAAATAGCCCGTACGGTAGCGGGGCGGGATGAGACGGTGGGCGACACCGGCCGCGGCCAGGGCCTTGGCCTCAAACTCGAGCGCGTCTTCGGGCACCTCGGAGCCGTCCAGGACATGCCAGGCAAGGTCCAGCAGCGCCGCGCCCAGGTATTCGGTGGTGGCGAAGCCTTCGCCCCAGAGCTGCGCCGCGTTGAGCTTGTCCGCGACCTCCTGCGCCAGCGCCTCGCCGGTGGCGTGGTGCCGGGCGTAATTGGCCAGGACCTCCGGCCACATGATCCACATTTCGTTCACCTGCGAGGGGTACTCCACGAAGTCCCGCGGCACCGAGGTGCCCGAGAACCGCGGGTAGGTGACGGACGAGAACAGCCCGTGGAGGGCGTGGCCGAACTCGTGGAAGGTGGTGCGGAGCTCGTCCAGGGTGAGCAGCGTGGGTTCCCCGGCCGGGGGCTTGGAGATGTTCAGGTTGTTGATAACCACCGGCCGAGTGTTCAGCAGCTCCGACTGCTCCACAAGGGAGTTCATCCAGGCGCCGCCCCGCTTGGATTCCCGGGTGTAGTAGTCGCCCAGGAACAAGCCCAGTTCCGTGCCGTCGGGGTTCCGGACTTCCCAGACCCGGACATCCGGGTGGTAGCCGGCCAGCTCGGGGCGCTCGTGGAAGGTGATGCCGTACAGCGAGGTCGCGGCGAAGAACACGCCGTCCTTGAGGACCCGGTCCAGCTCGAAGTAGGGGCGCAGGGCCTGCTCGTCGACGGCATACCGCTCGCGCTTGACACGGGCGGAGTAGTAGGCCCAGTCCCACGCCTCGAGCGGGTGGCCCGCGATGTCCGCCAGGGCCTCCGCTTCGGCGTCGGCGTTCCGGGCGGCGGCCGGCGCCAGCCGGTTCATCATGGCCCGCACCGCTTCAAAGTCCGGAGCCGTCTGCCGGTCCACGGTGAGTTCGGCGTAGTTGGCGAAGCCGAGCAGGCTCGCCTTCTCGGCACGGAGCCGGACCATGTCCTTGACCAGCTCCAGCACGTCGAGGCTGCCGCCGCCGCTGCC
>JAODMV010000155.1 GCA_025464875.1 Arthrobacter sp.
TCCTGAAAGCGGGCGGGCCGCCGAACTGCAGGTACTCGGTGAGGATGTCCGGGGTGTTGACGAAGAAGTTCGGCCGAAAATAGGCCGGCGATTCGTGGCTGACTTCCTCGAAGTACTCCTCCAGCTCCTTCTTGGTGTTCCGCCAGGTGAAGTAGGTGTACGACTGCTGGAAGCCCGCCCGGCCGAGGGCGTGCATCATGGCCGGGCGGGTAAACGCCTCGGCGAGGAAGACAACCTCGGGGTGCCTCTTGTTGACCTGGGCGATCAGCCATTCCCAGAACCACACCGGCTTGGTGTGCGGGTTGTCCACGCGGAAGATTTTGACGCCGTGGCTGACCCACAGGAGGACGATGCGGAGAATCTCGTTGGACAGGCCGGCCGGATCATTGTCGAAATTAAGCGGGAAAATGTCCTGGTATTTCTTCGGCGGGTTCTCGGCGTAGGCGATGCTGCCGTCCACGCGGGTGGTGAACCACTCCGGGTGGCTTTCCACCCAGGGGTGGTCCGGCGCGGCCTGCAGTGCCAGGTCAAGGGCGACTTCCAGCCCCAGCTCTCCGGCCCGCGCCACGAAGGCGTCGAAGTCCTCGAAGGTTCCCAGGTCCGGATGAATGGCGTCGTGGCCGCCCTCCTTCGAGCCGATCGCCCACGGCGAGCCGGGATCGTGCGGTCCGGCCAGGAGCGTGTTGTTCGGACCCTTGCGGTGCTGGATCCCGATCGGGTGGATCGGCGGCATGTAGATGACGTCGAAGCCCATGGCGGCCACGGCCTCAAGGCGTTTCGCAGCGGTCTGGAAGGTGCCCGAAGTCCACTCCCCCGTTTCGTGGTTCCGGACGGCGCCCTCGGAGCGGGGGAAGAATTCGTACCAGGCGCCGCGGCCGGCGAGTTCCCGTTCCACCAGCAGCGGGTACTGCTCGGACACGGTCACGAGTTCGCGGATGGGCTCGCGTTCGACGACGTCCGCGATCCCGGCGCTGAACCCGGCGGCCAGCCGCTCCTCGGGCGTCCGGGCAGGGTCGGTCAGCACGGCGACGGCCATCCGCAGCGACCGCCGGTCGGCGGACGGACGGGCGGGATCCTCGGACGCCTCGGAGAGCAGCGCGGCGCCCTCCGCAAGCATCAGTTCGACGTCGATGCCCGCTTCCACCTTCACCTCGGCGTTGTGGTGCCAGGTGGCGTAGCGGTCGTGCCAGGCCTCGATGACGAAGGACCAGTTGCCGGTCTCGGGAGGAGTCAGGATGCCTTCCCAGCGGTCCGTGCCCTTGCCCCGGTTGCCCCTGGGCGGAGCAAGGCGGACGCGTTGCCGCTCCTTTCCGCGCGGGTCCAGCAGGACTGCGCTGACGCCGAGCTGGTCGTGGCCTTCACGGAAGGCGGTGGCACCCACCACGAGGCTTTCTCCCGCAACGGCTTTGGCAGGGAATTTCCCGCCGTCGACAGCGGGCTGCACGGCCGTGATCGGAAAACGGCCAAATCGAAGGCCATCCGTAATCAGGGCCTTTGGCATTTGCTTGGACACGGCACCGGTTCGCGAGTTAGTCGTCACAGGCTCGACGTTATCTACAAAACGGCCAGAATGCTAAGGTCACGCGCTTTTTTAGGGTGTGTTCCGGAGCGCGATCCGTCATTTGGAGGAAAGAATCCTAAAGCTGTTCCGGGGCGGGCCGTTGTCGGTTAGTGTTTCGCTCGTGAAGGCAATCCGCAGATTTACCGTCCGAACCGTCCTCCCGGAGTCCATCCGGCCGCTGGCCCGTCTTGCCACCAATCTTCGGTGGTCCTGGCACCGGCCCACCCGCGAGCTCTTCGAGGAGCTGAACCCCGGCCTCTGGGCGGAGAGCGGCCACGACCCGGTGTCCTTCCTGGGCCTGGTCAGCCGGGAAGACCTGCAGTGCCTCGCGGCGGACCAGGACGTGGTGAAGCGGGTCCACGCCGCGGCCGAGGACCTGGACAGGTACCTGGAGCAGCCCCGCTGGTACCAGAGCCTGCCACCCGGCGCGCCGTCCTGTATCGCGTACTTTTCCCCCGAGTTCGGCATCACCGAGGTGCTGCCCCAGTACTCCGGCGGCTTGGGCATCCTTGCCGGAGACCACCTGAAGGCAGCATCGGACCTCGGCGTGCCGCTGATCGGCGTGGGCCTGCTCTACCAGGCCGGCTATTTCAAGCAGTCCCTCTCCCGGGACGCCTGGCAGCAGGAAACCTACCCGGTCCTGGATCCGGACGGCCTGCCGCTGACGCTGCTGCGCGAGGCCTCCCAGGATGGCAACGGCAAACCCATCCAGATCTCCCTCCCGCTTCCCGCCGGCCGCCGCCTGTTGGCGCACGTGTGGCGGGCCGACGTCGGACGTGTTCCGCTCCTGCTGCTGGACTCCAACGTTCCGGGGAACGACGACGCCGCCCGCGGCATCACCGACCGGCTCTACGGCGGCGGCGGCGACCACCGGCTGCAGCAGGAACTGCTGCTGGGCATGGGCGGGGTCAAGGCGCTGCGGGCGTTCCAGAAGCTCACGGGCAGCCCCGCGCCGGAAGTGTTCCACACCAACGAGGGCCACGCCGGCTTCCTGGGCGTCGAGCGGATCCAGGAAATGATGTCCGCAGCGGAGCCGCTGAGCTGGGACGAGGCACTGGCCGCCGGCCGGGCGTCCACGGTGTTCACGACCCACACCCCGGTTCCGGCCGGAATCGACCGCTTTGAGACCTCGCAGATCCAGCACTTCTTCGACGCCGGCCTGGCACCCGACGTTCCGGTGGCCAAGATCCTGGGCCTGGGCCGGGAAGACTTCACGGACGGCAACCCCTTCGTCTTCAACATGGCGGTCATGGGCCTGCGCCTGGCCCAGCGGGCCAACGGCGTCGCCAAGCTGCACGGCGTGGTCTCCCGCGAGATGTTCTCGGCACTCTGGCCGGGCTTCGACCACTCGGAAGTGCCCATCACCTCCGTTACCAACGGCGTGCACGTGCCCACCTGGGTCGACCCCCGAATCTCCAAGCTGGCCCGCGACCAGTTCGGCTCCGAGGCAGAGGCGCGGGGCCGCTGGGACCTCGCCTACGACGTCAGCGACGAAGACGTCTGGGCCCTCCGCCGCGAGATGCGGGTATCCCTGGTCGAGGACGTCCGGCGCCGTCTCCGCTCCGCGTGGAAGAAGCGCGGCGCGGCCGACGCCGAGCTGGCCTGGACGGACTCCGTTCTGGATCCGGACATCCTGACCATCGGCTTCGCCCGTCGCGTGCCTACCTACAAGCGGCTCACCCTGATGCTCCGCGAACCCGAACGGCTCAAGGCCCTGCTGCTGCACAAGACGCACCCCATCCAGCTGGTCATCGCCGGGAAGTCGCATCCGGCCGACGACGCGGGCAAGAAGATGATCCAGGACCTGGTCCGGTTTACCGACGACCCCGCGGTGCGCCACCGGATCGCGTTCCTGCCCAACTACGACATCGCCATGGCCCGGACACTGTTCCCCGGCTGCGACGTGTGGCTCAACAACCCGTTGCGCCCGCTGGAGGCTTGCGGAACGTCCGGCATGAAGGCTGCCCTGAACGGTTCGCTGAACCTCTCGGTCCTGGACGGCTGGTGGGATGAAATGTACGACGGTGAGAACGGCTGGGCGATTCCCACCGCCAACAACGACGCCTCGCCGGAGGAACGCGACGATATCGAGGCCGCGGCGCTCTACGAACTGCTGGAAACGCAGGTGGCACCCCGGTTCTACGGGCTGACGGTCTCCGACCGGGCCGGGGCTGCCGGCCCCTCGCAGTCCGGGCCGCAGGCGGTCCCCACCCACTGGGTCTCGATGATCAAGCACACCATGTCCCACCTGGGGCCGGCCGTTTCCGCGGACCGGATGCTCAAGGACTACGTCAATGTGCTGTACCGGCCTGCCGCCGTCGCGGGACGCCGTGCCGTGGCGGACAACTACGCCCAGGCCAAAGCCCTTGCAGCGTGGATTTCCCGGGTCCGGGCCGCGTGGCCGCAGATCCAGGTGGAGCACGTGGACTCGGTGGGTGTCTCCGAGGATCCGCAGATCGGCGACCTCCTCCAGGTCAACGCCTACGTAGACCTGGACCAACTCTCGCCGGACGATGTGTCCGTTGAGGTTGCCTATGGCCGGGCCGAGGACAGCGACGAACTTGCCGATGTCACCGTGGCAGAACTGAAGTCCGCGGAAGACCTCGGCAAGGGCCGCCACCTCTTCAGCGGCACCCTCGTGATCGACCGCTCGGGATCCTTCGGTTATACCGTGCGAGTGCTCCCCCGGCACGACGCCCTGGCCTCAAAGGCCGAGCTTGGCCTGATCGTCAACGCCTGACCGCCCTGCGGAGTCCGGCCTGCGGAGCGCCGCAGGCCGGTTCGCGGAGCCGCTTCCTGAGCCGGCAGGTTCGCTTCCTGAGCCGGCAGGCTAGAGGCAGACGGCTATGACGGCCAGGTTTGTTCCCGCGTAGCTTTCGGCGTCCTGCAGGGTTTCGCAGGTGACGCCGAAGGAGCGGTCGGCGCGGAAGGTGGCCGGCACTTCCCAGATGAAGGTGACCGGGGTCTCCCCCTCATCCGTGACGGAGTCCGCGACGTCGTGCAGGGCGTCGTGGAGGGCGTCGAGGTCCACTCCGTAGTCCTCCGGGAAGTCCAGCGCCTGCGCGAACGTTTCCAGGACGGCCTGCTGGGTGTCCGCCGCGGGGATCAGCACGGCGCGGCGGCCGGCGTCGTCGATCTGGTCCCGTAGCTCTTCGATGGTCCAGGTGTCTGCCGCGAAAATTTTCATGGGTTCCTTGCTTGCTTCTTGTGATGAAAGGGGACGACCTGATCCTAGCCGCGGCTCGAACGCGTGGCTGGAACTAGGTGCGGTAGATGTTGATGGTGTTGGCCTGGACCACGTCCCGCTCACCGTAGGAGAAACGCACTCCCTGGCGCCGGTCGTGGAATTCAGAGGTTGTCAGCCGCAGTTCAAAGAGCCGGTGGCCCTTTCCGTCCTCGTTGCTGAGAATGGGCAGCGTGACCTTGACGTCCCCGGCGCCGCCGTTGACCACCACCAGACCGGCCACATGGCCGTCGTCGGAACCCAGCAGCAGCTGGACCACGCGGTGGCGCGGATCGTGCCAGCTGTCCGCGGACATCGGATGGCCGTCCGCATCGAACCAATGGAAGTACGCCTGCTTCTCCCGTACCGGATAGTGGTGGGGCTGGTTGGCGAGGAACTCCTTGCGCAGGCGGATCACCCGTTTGGTCGTGCGCAGCATCGCGTGGGATTCCGGGGTGGTGGTCCAGTCGATCCAGGTCAGGGGGTTGTCCTGGCAGTAGGCGTTGTTGTTCCCCTGCTGGGTCCGGCCGATCTCGTCCCCGGCGGTGATCATGGGCACGCCCAGGGAGATCATGAGCGAGGCCATCAGGTTCCGGCTGGTCTGTGCGCGCCGGGCAAGGATTTCCTCATGCTCCGTCGGGCCCTCGAAGCCGTGGTTGTAGCTGCGGTTGTCGCTATGGCCGTCGCGGTTCTGTTCGCCGTTGGCCTCGTTGTGCTTGCGGTCGTAGGAAACGAGGTCAGCCAGCGTGAAGCCGTCGTGGGCGGTGATGAAGTTGAGGGAGGCGAGCCTGGACCGGCCCGAGGGTTCGAAAAGGCCGGCGGAGCCGGAAAGGGCGTCCGCCAGCCGGGCCACCGAGCCGCCGTGCCCGCCGGCGTCGATCGCGGCGCGGTCCGCGAGCCAGAAGCTGCGGAGGGCGTCGCGGAAGTGGTCGTTCCAGTCCACCCAGCCTGCCGGGAACCGGCCCGTCTGCCAGCCGCCGTCGCCCACATCCCAGGGTTCGGCGATCAGCTTGGTCGCGGAAAGGACAGGATCCGCGGCAACGGCGACGAGGAAGGGGTGCCGGGGATCGAACTCATTGGCGGCGTTGCGGCACAGTGTCACCGCGAGGTCGAAGCGGAAGCCGTCGATGTGGAACTCGGTCACCCAGTACCGCAGCGAGTCCAGCACCAGCTGGACCACGCGAGGTTCGCCGAAGTTCAAGCTGTTCCCGCATCCGGTGGTGTCCACGTACTTGCCGTGGCCGTCGTTGCGGTAGTACTGCAGCTCGCCCAGGCCGCGGAAGCTCAAGGTCGGGCCGTCGGTGCCGCCCTCGGCCGTGTGGTTGTAGACGACGTCGAGGATCACCTCGATTCCGGCGACGTGCAGCACCTTGACCATGGCCTTGAACTCGTCCTGGACTGCCTCGGGACCGGCGGCCTGGGCCGCTTCGGTGGCGTAGCCGGGGTGGGGGGCGAAGAACGCGGCCGTGTTGTAGCCCCAATAGTTCGTCAGGCCGAGGTTCTGCAGGTGCGGCTCGTCCACATGGAAATGGACGGGCAGGAGCTGGACCGAGGTGATGCCAAGTGCGACGAGGTATTCGATCAGGGCCGGGTGGGCCATGCCGGCGTACGTTCCCCGCAGCTCTTCCGGAATGTCCGGATGCAGCCTGGTCTGGCCGCGGACGTGGGCCTCGTAGACGATCGTGTTGCGCCATGGAACGTGGGGGCTGCGGTCCGCGCCCCAGTCGAAGTCCCCGGCCATGCGGACATTGGTGATGAAACCGTCGCGTGCGTCCACGGCCCGGCCGTAGGGGTCCAGCAGCAGCGGCTGCTCGCCGGCGAGGTCAAAGTCCGCGGTGGGCATGGAAAGCGGCAAGGCCTCATGGTCGGGAGAAGCCCGCAAGCCGTATCGTGAACCGAAGGGGATGCCCTCCACGATGCCGTGGTGGACGCCGTCCGTCACGTTGGGCAGGGTCTTCACCTGCCAGCTACCGCCCGGGGCCTGATAAGCGATTTCCAGCGTCGTCACGCCCGGCGCGTAGACAGCAACGTTCGCGAACGCACCCTGCGGGTCGTCCATTGCCGGCGACCCGGTGACCGGAACGGTAATCCCCAGCGGAAACGCGCGTGAAGCGTCTACGGTGGAGGCTGCGTCTATCAAAGGCATAACCACTGCTTAAAGCTTAGCCGGGCCGAACAAATGGTCCCCCTTGTTGTTTTCATGACGCTAGCAGTTTACGGAATCTTGGCGCTGCATACTGGAATGAAGCACCGAATTGGAGGTAATTGTGCGGGTTGCTCTTGCTCAACTCATCACCGGCCGCGATATTGCCGGAAATCTGGCCCTCGTGGAGGAGTACGCCCGCCGCGCAAAGGCCGGCGGCGCGGAGCTGGCGGTATTACCCGAGGCGACAATGCGCGCCTTCGGGAATTCGCTCCTGGACGTCGCCGAGCCGCTGGACGGTCCGTGGGCCTCGCGCGTGCGCGCCATCGCGGCGGAACTCGGAATCGTGATTGTGGCCGGGATGTTCACCCCGGGGTCCGGATTCGACGGCGGGGACGGCTCCGCCCGCAAGGTGCGCAATACCCTCCTGGTCACCGGCCCCGGCGTGGAGACCAGCTACGCCAAGATCCATCTCTTCGACGCCTTCGGTTTCGCGGAGTCGGACACCGTGGACCCCGGCACCGAACCCGTCACCTTCGAGGCGGGCGGCGTGACGTTCGGCCTGGCCACCTGCTATGACGTCCGCTTTCCCGGGCTGTTCACGGAAAACGCGGACCGCGGCGCCCAAGTGAACATCGTGTGCGCATCCTGGGGCTCCGGCCCCGGCAAGGTCGAGCAATGGAGGTTGCTGGCCCGCGCCCGTGCCGTGGACTCCACCACCGTGGTGCTGGCCTGCGGCCAAGGCGACCCGGCCAGCCAGGGCGGCGCAGTCAAGGGTGCGGCCCCCACCGGCGTCGGGCACTCCATGGTGGTGTCCCCCTTCGGCGAGGTCCTGGCAGAGCTCGACGGCGCCCCGGGCCTGCTGTTCACGGACCTGGATCCCGCCGTCGTCGACGAAGCCCGCACCAAACTCCCCGTCCTCGCCAACCGCCACAAGTTCTGACGCCTTAGGCACCCAGCGCTGGTCTGCGCACAACCAGGCGCTCCCTCACGTTCCGCAGGTTTGAGGCAGACCCTCCCTCACCTTCGGCTCGTTAAGGCCGAACGCTCCCTCACCTTCGGCTCGTTAAAACCAAACGCTCCCCCACAAGAGGTGAAGGAGCGTTGACGTTGAACCCGCAGAAGGTGAGGGAGCGTCACAAGCCGGAAACTGCGGTTGCGGCGGACGGAACCGCCGCAACCGGCGAGGACTACTTAGCGGCGCGCTGGCGGGAGATTTCGTAGAGGGAGATGCCGACGGCCATGGAGGCGTTCAGGGATTCCATGGCGGAGTCGATCGGGATGGAAACGATCTGGTCGCAGTTCTCGCGGACGAGGCGGCTCAGGCCCTTGCCTTCCGAACCGACGACGAGGCATACCGGTTCGGTGGCCAGGGAGAGGTCCGGCAGCGAAACGTCGCCGTCGCCGTCGAGCCCGAGGACATAGATGCCCATGTTCTTGAACGCCTTGAGCGTGTTGTTCAGGTTGGCGGCACGGGCAACGGGAACCCGGACGGCTGCGCCGGCGCTGGTCTTCCAGGCCGAGGCGGTGACGCCGACGGAGCGGCGTTCCGGCACGATGACGCCGTGGCCGCTGAAGGCCGAGACCGAGCGGATGATGGCGCCGAGGTTGCGGGGATCGGTGATGCCGTCCAGTGCGACGAAGAGGGGGGCGTTGGCGACGTGGCCCTTCTTCCAGGCCTCTAGGGTTTCCTCAGCCAGTTCGTACGCGTCCTGGTATTCGTACGGCGGGATCTGCAGCACGAGGCCCTGGTGGATGGCCTCGTCCGTCATGCGGTCCAGCTCCGGCTTGCCGGTTTCCATCAGCGGGATACCGCGCTCGGCGGCAAGCTTGAGCGATTCCTTGACCCGGTCGTCCATCTCGATGCGTACGGCAACGTGCAGGGCCTTGGCCGGGATTCCGGCACGCAGGGCCTCCACGACGGAGTTGCGTCCGGTGACGACCTCCTCGGTGGCACGGCCCTTGGGGCCCGAGCGGGCGCCGGCGCTGCGGGCGCCCGTTCCGCGCTTGGCCTCGGAGCGCTCAGCGAGCTGCTTGTTCTTGTGAGCCTTGTGGTACGGGCGGTCCTCCGCTTTGGGAGTGGGGCCCTTGCCTTCCAGAGCCTTGCGGCCGTGACCGCCGGTTCCGACGGTGGGGCCCTTCTTCATTTTGACCGACCGGCGACCGTTGTTGGCCATGAGTTTCACCCTTGCTTTGTTGATAAGTCTGACCTCCAGTCTACTGACTCGAGGTAAATCTTCGACCGCAGGCTGTGGCGAGGCCTTCGTCCGGGATCAGTTCAGGCTCGGTTCAGGCACCCCAAGGGCGGCGTATCAGCCGCGCTTGAGGCTCCAGCTCGCTCCGTCCGGGCCGTCCTCGACGACGACGCCGGCTGCAGCGAGGGTGTCCCGGATGGCGTCGGACGAGGCCCAGTCCTTCCCGGCCCGGGCCTCTGCCCGGGCCGCGAGCTGCGCCTCGACCAGGACGCCGAGGGCGGCGTCGGCCTGCTCGTCGGCCACCGGCGCCGCGGTGTCATTAAGACCAAGGACATCCAGCATTGCGGTAACGCTGGCCAGTGCCTGCCGGGCCGCGTCGAGGTTCCCGGCGGTGAGGGCGGTGTTGCCGGCCCGGACCGTGTCGTGGAGCGCCGCCAGTGCCTGCGGGACGTTGAGGTCATCGTCCATGGCCGCGGCGAAGGCGTCCGGCACTGCGCCGTCGCTGCCCTGGACGGCGCCGCCTACAACCCCGCCGTTGCCTGCCCCCGAGAGGGTACGAGCGGCGCGGCTAATGAAGCCGTCGATCCGTTCCACGGCGGCAGTGGCCTCCTGCAGGGACGTGGGCTGGTAGTCCAGCACCGAGCGGTACTGCGCCTGGCCGAGGTAGTACCGGACCACCCGCGGCGGGGCCAACTCCAGCATCTCTGCCGGACTGACCGTGTTTCCGATGGATTTGGACATTTTTTCACCCGCGTAGGTGACCATGCCGTTGTGCATCCAGAAGTTGGCGAAGCCGTGGCCTGCGGCCTGTGACTGGGCCATTTCGTTCTCGTGGTGCGGGAAGCGCAGGTCCAGCCCGCCGCCGTGGATGTCGAACTCGGGGCCGAGGTATTTCGTGACCATCGCGGAGCATTCGAGGTGCCAGCCCGGACGGCCGGCGCCCCAGGGCGACGCCCAGCTGGCCGACGTCGGTTCGCCGTCCTTGTGGCCCTTCCAGAGCGCAAAGTCCCGCGGGTCCTTCTTGCCGCGGGGGTCGGCGTCCGCGGCCCCCTGCATGTCGTCGAGCTGCTGGCGCGTCAGTGAGCCGTACTTGTCCCAGGAGCGCACGTCGAAGTACACGTCGCCGGAATCATCGAGGGCCGGGTAGGCGTGTCCGCGGTCGATCAGCTGCCGGATGAGGGCGTGCATCTCCGGGATGTGCCCGGTGGCGCGCGGCTCGTACGTCGGGCGGGATACGCCGAGGGTGTCGTAGGCCTTGAGGAATTCCTGCTCGTAGCGGTAGGCCAGCGCCCACCACTCCTCATTGCGGACCGATCCCGGCTCGTCCTGGAAGTCCGGCTCGAAGGAGGCGGCAGACTTGGCCAGAATCTTGTCGTCAATGTCCGTGACATTGCGGACGGCGGTGACACGGTAGCCGCGGTATTGCAGCCAGCGGGTGAGCTGGTCGAAGGCGATCGCGGAGCGGATGTGCCCCACATGCGGCATACCCTGCACCGTGGCGCCGCAGTAATAGAGGCTCACCTGGCCCGGTACCAGGGGGACGAAGTCTCGGACTTCGGCGGATGCTGTGTCGTAAAAGCGCAGAGTCACCGCTCCAGATTAGCCGATGGGGGCTCGAGCTCCTGCGGCAGCTGCCCGGCTTGCGCCGCCGGGACCCGCGGGCCTACGTGCAGTACTGGCCGATCTTGTTCATCTGTTCGGTGAGCTGAGCGGTCTGCTCCGCGCTCTTCGTGGCGCCGGGCGTGCCCGCCACCTCTTTCATCACGTCCGCCATTTTCTGGATCGGGTCCGCCACCTCGGGAGCAACCTTGTCGGCGACTTCCTGGTAGTGCTTTGCGATCTGGTCCGCCTGCTCCTGCGTGGTTCCGGTCGGCACAAAGGTGTCCCCGTTGAGGAACTTGCAGCTTTCGTCGACGCTCATCCGCGGCGTCGTCGAGGCATTCGATGTCCCGGCCCCGGTGCAGCCGGTCGTCACGATCCCTGCCAGAAGGACGATGGCGAGGAACTTTTTCACGGTGTCTCCTGATGCTTCGGGGAGGGGGTGTCCCCTTAAGCGTAGGTGACCCGCGCCACGTCCGCTTAATCGAGCCGATAGACGAGGGCCGTTGCCACGGCCGAGATGCCTTCGCCGCGGCCGGTGAATCCGAGCCCGTCGCTCGTGGTGGCCGAGACGCTGACCGGCGCCCCGGCGGCGTCGGTGAGGACCCGCTGGGATTCCTCCCGGCGGGGGCCGAACTTGGGCCGGTTGGCCACGAACTGCACGGCGATGTTTCCAATTTCAAAGCCTTCCGCGCGGACGATCCGGGCCGCCGCGGCCAGCAACGTTACCCCTGATGCCCCGGCGTATTCCGGCCGGTCGGTCCCGAAGTGCGTGCCGAGGTCCCCGATACCGCAGGCGGAGAAGAGCGCGTCGGCAGCGGCGTGCGCCACGGGGTCGCCGTCGGAATGGCCGGCCAGTCCGCGCTCGCCCTCCCAGAACAGGCCGCCGAGCCACAGGGGCTGCGGTTCATGCCCGGCAGCATAGGCGTGGACATCGATGCCTATCCCCGTCCTGGGGATGACGGGCCTGCTGTTCTGGGGCGAGCTGTTCTGGGACGCGCCATCGAACTGCGTCATGTTCAGCCTTCCACCCAGCGGACGCCCAGCGGTCCTTCGAGGAGACCCTCGGCAATGATCAGGTCCAGGGGTGTGGTGATTTTCAGCGACTGGCTGGCTCCGCGCACGGCGTGCACGGGGACGCCCAGCAGCTCGACCAGCATCGCATCGTCCGTAATGGCGGCGGCCCGTCCGGCATCGAGCCCGGCCGCAGCCTCGTGGGCGCGCGTGAGGGTGGCAAGGTCAAACCCCTGCGGTGTCTGCACGGCCCGCAGCGCCTCCCGCGGTGCAGTTCCGGTGACGAGCTCCGGGGCGACCGCCGCCAGGCCGCCGGTGGTGGGCTCCACGGTCTTGACGGTGTCGACGACCGGCATCACGGGAATGACGGCCACCGCGCCTGCGGCGAGTGCCTTGGCCACCCGGTGGAAGACGGCCTCCGGCGCCAGGGCGCGGGCGGCGTCGTGGACCAGGACGGCTGCCGTGTCCGGAAGCAGCGCGGCCATTGCGGCGCGGACGGACTCAGCGCGGCTGGCCCCGCCGTCCACGACGGTGACGACCGGAAGTTGCACGCCCTGCTCGGCGGGGGCACCGGGGCGGTGCTCCGCCTTGAGGTCCCGGGCGAAGGACTCGCAGAGCGCCTGAAGCTCCGAGTCGCCGGGCGGGATCGCCACGCAGATCTGCTGTGCGATTCCTGCAGCGGCGACACCCCGCAGCGCGTGGACGAGGATGCTGTCTCCGCTCAGCGGCACCTTGGCTTTCGGCATTCCGTAGCCCAGGCGCTGGCCGGAACCGGCAGCCACCACGATGACCGCGGTGACGGGGGTTGTCGATGCAGTGTTCATGCGCACAAGACTACGTCCAGCCCCGCGCCGGCGCCCAAGCAGCTGGCACTTGTTCTCGTTTACAGTGTTGAAACAACCCCTTGGCTGCGGCTTGGCCCGGGATTTTGGGCAAAAAGAAGCCCCGGCGGCCGCTACGCCACCGGGGTTCGATTCTTATGTCAGGAAGCCAGGACTTCGTCGAGAACGCTTGCAGCCTTCTCTTCGTCCGTCTTTTCAGCCAATGCCAGTTCTGAAATCAGAATCTGGCGAGCCTTGGCCAGCATGCGCTTCTCACCTGCGGAAAGACCCCGATCGTGATCGCGGCGCCACAGGTCGCGGACGACCTCTGCCACCTTGATGACGTCACCGGACGCAAGCTTCTCCAGGTTTGCCTTGTATCGACGCGACCAGTTGGTGGGCTCTTCGGTGAACTCGGCCCGCAGCACGTCAAACACGTGCTCCAAGCCTTCCTTGCCCACTACGTCCCGGACCCCAACTAGGTCAACGTTTTCTGCTGGAACTTCAATGGTCAGATCACCCTGAGCCACCTTGAGCTTGAGATACATCTTCTCTTCGCCCTTGACAGTGCGCA
>JAODMV010000340.1 GCA_025464875.1 Arthrobacter sp.
GAATAGCCCACCGGGGTGCCGTCCGCGTTCGTCGCGAGGAACTTGAACGAGCTGCTGGGAACTGCCGGTCGCTGGGGCGTTCCGAGCGGCGCATCTTGTTCTTCGAGGCCCGGCGGGGGAGCATCCGTTCGCGCAACGCCAGCGGGCATGTCGGCGGGCGCGTCAGCTTCCGGGCCGGTTTGCCCGGTGCCGGCCAGGCCGGACGCCTGGCCGCTGGCGCTACCGCTCGGGTCCGCATCGCGGCTGAGCTCGAAGAGTCCCGCCCAGCGGGGATCGCCGTACGCGAGTCCGGCCGCCAGGAAGGCCGCGCCGGCGATCAGGGAGGCCGCTGCCAGGTCTCGGGACAAGCGCAGGGCGGTCTTCGAACGGCTGTACCGCGGCGGCCGGTCCCGGAGCCCAGGACCTTCCACTATGCGACTGCTGTACCCAGCGCCATGCCGAGCAGGTAGGTCACCCCGGCGGCCCCTAGGCCGATGGCCAGCTGTCGCAGGCCGCGCGTGGCGGGGGAGGTGCCGGACAGGAGACCTACGACGGCGCCCGTAGCGAGGAGCGCCAGGCCCACCAGGACTGCGGAGGCAACCAGCGCCGCCATTCCGGTCATGCCGAGGAGGAACGGGATGATCGGCACGATGGCGCCGGAGGCGAAGAAGCAGAAGCTCGACGCCGCCGCGCCCCAGGCGGTGCCGACCGCCTCGTGCTGGTCCTCGGTCTCGGGGATTTCGGGGCGGAGCGAGAGGCTCGGATCGCAGTCGCAGTCCAGCAGCCCCATCCGCTCCGCGACGCGGTGCTCGGCGGCCTCCCGGGACATCCCCCGGGCCAGGTAGACGAGCAGGAGTTCATTGTGCTCGATGTCCAGGGCCGGCGCCGCGGCCAGGGTGATCTGCGTGGGACGGGTCGCGGCCAGGAGCTCCCGCTGCGAACGCACGGAAATGAACTCGCCGGCACCCATTGAGAGCGCTCCGGCCAGCAGCCCGGCGACCCCGCTGAGGAGCACCACCTGGCTCCCCACTCCGGAGGCGGCCATGCCCATGACGAGGGAAAGGTTGCTGACCAGGCCGTCGTTGGCGCCGAAAACAGCCGCCCGAAACGTGCCGGCGAGGCGGTTGCGGCCGCGGGTGGCCAGGCCGCGGACCACCTCTTCGTGGATCTGTTCGTCGGCGACCATCGCGGGGGTGGCGGACGGGTCCGTGGCGTACGGCGAGCGGCTCTCGGCCCGTTGTGCCAGGGCCAGGACGAAGACCGAGCCGAAGTGGCGCGCGAGGAAGCCGAGGAACTGGCTGCGCAGCGAGGCAGGGCGGGACCGGCCGGCGTGGGTGCCCAGCAGCTGGAGCCAGTGCGCCTCGTGTCGGCCTTCGGCCTCAGCGAGAGCGAGCAAGATGGCGCGCTCCTCCCCGCTGCGGCTCTGCGCCAGGTCACGGTAAACGGCGGCTTCGGCGCGCTCGTCGGCCAGATACTGGCGCCACCGCTTGATGTCCGCGGCGCTGGGCGCCGTGGCGGCGCTATCGCTGTGATGGGGGCTGTGGTTCAAGTGGCTTTCGCCCGGGCGGGGTTCGCCGGATGTGGCGTGCTGGGACACGAAGACTCCTGGGCTTGAGGGGCATGATTCCGCCCCATTGCGTCTCCAGCGTACCCCGCGCTATGGAAAAATTCCGGCTGGCAGCCCTCAGCGCAAAGTTTAGGCAAACCGTAAAAAAACGCGCCGTCGCCGGCCTGTCGCTCCCGCCCGCGAACCCTTGACCGCCCGTGTCCATGGTGTTCGAATGAAGCGAGGGCGGGTTCGCTGGCAGGCCCGCTCCGGCCGCTTAGCCGGACCAGGGCTTGGGCGGACGGTTCGGTTCCACTGCCGCCAGCCCGAGCGCACGGAGGTTGCATATGGACACCAACGGGTCACTTCCCGACCAGCCATCCAAGGATTCCGTAGAGTACGACCCCGAATTTGAGTACGCCGAGGACGCTCCCGTCGATGCGGTGGCCCCGACCGAGGAGGAGGAGTTGTTGGAAGAGGCCGAACGGGTAGTCCCGCTGGGCGTGGACGACTTTCTCGGCGACGACCAGCCGGTAGTGCCGTTGGACGGGGACGAATTCCTCGAATCCGAGGAGAACGAGTAGCGCGACTTCGCGGTAGTGAACTCCGGGGAGTGAACGGGCGACGGCGGTGCCTTCCTGGAAGGGAAGGCGCCGCCGTCGTTCTCAGGTGCCGGAGCCCGGCGCCGCGAACGGCGGTACGAACTCCGCTAGCGGGTCAGTGCCGGAGCCTTTTCTTGGTCAGCCGCGGTGCCGGCCACGCGCTCCTGCCGGTTCGTCATCACCGCGGGTCCGTGGGCTTGGTCAGCAGCGCGACCGCGATGTACGCGATTGCCGAGGCAAGCAGGCCGTAGCAGATCGGTTCGTTGGCGTAGATGCCGTCCAGCGGAGCTGCGGCGTTGATCTCCAGGATGATCATGGTGCCGAGGGTGATGACCGCACCGACGGCCACGGAGGCCGCGGCGGCGGCGCCGGTGCCGCGCTTCCAGACCAGGCCGCCGAGGATGGCTACGAGGAGTCCGCCGACGAGGATGTCGTAGGCGATGGTCTGTTTGGGGGAGGGTACCCTCGGGCAGCGAGGGTGATTGCCTAACAGGCAACGGTCGTTGTCAAAAGGGTATTTTGTGATCCCGGTAACAGTCAAGACGCGTTCCGTTGTCCCGCGCCCGGTGCCGTGTCCGGCGGCATGTCCGCCGTCGCGGGGACGCCGGCCGATAGTATTGCTCCAAGGAAGGGGCCGAGCGGCCGGCCGTGAAAGGTTCCAAAATGAAGGCACTACCAGTCGAGCCGAGCAACGTTCCGGTTGCCATTGGTTCCCGGATCCGCGCCGCCCGGCAGTCGCAGCGGCTCACGATCGAGCAGGTTGCCGATGCCACCGGGCTGACCAAGGGCTTCCTCAGCCGGGTTGAGCGGGACCTTACCTCACCCTCGGTCGCCTCCCTTGTGACGCTGTGCCAGGTGCTTTCCATCTCGGTCGGGGATCTGTTTGCCGCCCCCGAAACGCACCTCACCAAGGTCAATGAAGGCCCCAGGATCTCACTCGGCGGGGAGGGGATCGTGGAGCGCCTGCTGACCGCACGCTCCGAGCGGCGGGTCCAGATCATCCAGGCGGTGATCGAACCGCGCGGTCGCGGCGAATCCGAACTGTACGCCGTGGACTGTGACGTCGATGTGCTCCATGTCGTTAAGGGCAGTATTCGGCTGATCCTCACCAATGCCGAGTTCGAGCTCAATACCGGCGACACCGTGACGTTCCCTGGCCGGGAACCGCACACCTGGATCAACCCCACGGACGACGCCGTCGAGGTGCTGTGGGTACTTGTCCCGGCCGCCAGCCGCTAGGGCATCGGCCGGGCTGCGTCACGCTGCCTTGACGGGGCGGAAACGAAGAATTAACGTCCGGACCTTCCTTGTAACTTCCGCGTTAACGCGGAGGAACCTTCCTGAAACATGCCCCCGGTAGCGTCGGCTGCGGGGGCGACGTGCGACGTCGCGCAGTTCACCAGGTCTCGCCGATTCGACGCCCTTGGAGCGCCGTCACTCGAGGAAGGCTCCCGTAATGAACTTGTCGGTGCTTGCAGTAGGAATGGACGCGGATCCCCAGGTCCTTGATCCCGGCTCGACGGCGTGGATGCTTGCCGCCTCCGCCCTCGTCCTGCTGATGACTCCCGGTCTGGCCTTTTTCTATGGCGGACTGGTGAGGATGAAATCCGTGCTGAACATCATGATGATGAGCTTCGGCGCCATGGGCGTCGTCGCCGTCGTCTGGGCCCTGTGGGGTTACGGCCTGGCGTTCGGGCCCGATTCGCTCGGTGGATTCGTCGGAGACCCCTTCGCCAACTTCGGCCTGAGCGGTCTGACCGGCAGTATCGGCGGCAAGGCCCCGGGCCTGCCGGACATGGTGTTCATCGGTTTCCAGGCCACCTTCGCCATCATCACGGTCGCGCTGATCAGCGGGGCCGTCGCCGAACGGGTCCGCTTCGGGCCGTGGCTGCTCTTCGCCGCCCTATGGGTCACGCTCGTCTACGCCCCGATCGCCCACTGGGTCTGGGGCGGCGGGATCTTCGGCGCTGACGGAATCGTCGGCAGCAAGATCTCGGCCCTCGATTTCGCCGGCGGAACGGTGGTGCACATGAACGCCGGCATCGCCGGCCTGATGCTGGCGGTGGTGCTCGGCAAGCGGCTTGGCTTCATGAAGGACCCCAATATCCGTCCCCACAACCTGCCGTTCGTGATGCTGGGTGCGGGGCTGCTGTGGTTTGGCTGGTTCGGCTTCAATGCCGGCTCCGAACTGGCAGCCGACGCCACGGCGGCCCTGGCATGGACCAACACCCTGATGGCCACCAGTGCCGCCCTGCTCGGCTGGCTGCTGGTGGAACGGCTCCGCGACGGGCACGCCACCTCTCTTGGCGCCGCCTCGGGGGCGGTGGCGGGCCTGGTGGCCGTCACGCCGGCGTGCGGTTTCGTCGACCCGATCGGCGCCATCGCCATCGGAGCGCTCGCGGGGGCGCTGTGCGCGCTCGCCGTGGGGCTGAAGTTCAAGATAGGGCTGGATGACTCCCTGGATGTGGTTGCTGTCCACTTCGTCGGCGGCCTGTGGGGAACGCTGTCACTCGGGTTCTTCGCGCTGCCCTCCGCCAAGACGGAGGGCGGGCTGTTCCACGGCGGCGGCCTGACCCAGTTCTGGCCGCAGCTGCTCACCGCGCTCATTGTCACCGTGTGGAGCGCCGTTCTGACCACGCTGATCGGCTTCGCGATCCACAAGACCATGCGCATGCGGGTGTCCGAGGCCGATGAGGCCTCCGGCATCGATGTGACGGAACATGCGGAAACGGCCTACGAGCTCTCGATGGTCGGCGGCAGCTTCCACCCCGGTGACCCGCACGGCAAGGCGGTTCCCGAGTCACCGCAGTCGGAGGGCCGGTCCGCGCACGGCAAGGTGTCAACATGAAGCTCGTGACGGCCATCGTGCGGCCGGAAAGAGTCGACGCCGTCAGCGCCGCCCTGGAGGAGTCCGGCGTCAATGGCATGACGGTGAGCCAGGCCAGCGGTTACGGCCGCCAGCGCGGCCACGTGGAGGTGTACCGGGGCGCCGAATACACCTCCGACCTGCTCCCCAAGATCAGGGTGGAGGTGCTGGTCGACGATGATGCCATGGAGGATGTCGTGGCCGCCATCGAAGCCGGGGCGCGCACCGGCAGCTTCGGGGACGGGAAGATCTGGGCCATGGAGGTGTGCGACGCGGTGCGCGTCCGGACGGGGGAACGGGGCGCCGCTGCCATCGCCTGACTGTCGGCCAAGCTGGGGGCCTGGAGCGAGGGCGCCTGCGGACCGGTGAAGGCGCGTGCGGCCGAGGGTGCCGAGTAAACAATTGATGCTCATGAAGAAACTTCGAGTGTATGATGGTGGTCACATCCGTCGGTCAATCCTCGAAGGAGAGGCTTCTTTTGGAAGAGCTGCGCATCGAGGCCAATGGCAACCTTGGCCCCATCGATTCATCCCGTGTTCCCCGCTATTCGGGGGCTGCCACTTACGCCCGCCTGCCGCGGCTGGACCAGGTGGACAAGGCCGATGTCACGGTGGTGGGCGTGCCGTTCGACTCCGGGGTGTCCTACCGGCCCGGTGCCCGCTTCGGCGCCAACCATGTCCGCGAAGCCAGCCGGCTGCTGCGTCCGTACAACCCGGCCTGGGACGTCAGCCCCTTCGAGAGCGTCCAGGTGGCCGACGCCGGCGACATGGCGGTCAACCCCTTCAATATCAATGACGCCATCGAAACCATCCAGCAGAACGCCCTGGACCTGACCGCTTCCGGCAGCAAGCTGCTGACCCTCGGCGGCGACCACACGATTGCCTTGCCGCTGCTGCGCGCCGCCGCCGAGCGCGCCGGAGAGCCCGTGGCCATGCTCCACTTCGACGCGCACCTGGACACCTGGGACACCTATTTCGGCGCCGAGTACACCCACGGCACGCCCTTCCGCCGCGCGGTGGAGGAAGGCATCCTGGATACCGAGGCCATCAGCCATGTCGGCACCCGCGGCCCGCTCTACGGCAAGAAGGACCTCGACGACGACCACCGCTTCGGCTTCGGCATCGTCACCTCCGCGGACGTCTACTACCAGGGCGTGCTGGAGACG
>JAODMV010000369.1 GCA_025464875.1 Arthrobacter sp.
GTCGCGGAGGGTCTGCGGTCCATTTCGGACGAACTCCGCACCATGGCTTCGTCCCCGGATCAGCCCGGGGTCGCCAGCGATCTGGCGCGTCAGGCCGCCGAGCGGTCCTCTGCCATTGCATCCTGGCTGGAGGCGCGGGATCCTGGTTCGCTGCTGAACGAGGTGAAATCCTTTGCCCGGCAGCGCCCCGGAGCCTTCCTGATGCTGGCGGCCGGAGCAGGCGTCCTGGCAGGACGGCTCACACGCAGCCTGGCCGCCCCGGAGGCAAATGCTAACCGGGCGGCACCCGGCACGCGTGCCGTGGGCACCGCTCCGATCACCGGGGTTCCCGATACCGGGATGGCGGTTCCGCCCCCGCCGGTGCAGATGCCCGGTCCGGACACGACGACGGCCGGGCTCACCGGGACCTACCCGCCTAACCCGCTGGCAACGGAGGGCACCTCGGAGGACCAGTGGCCGGCAGATCCCGGGGCTACGGATCCCTACCGCAGCAATCCGGTCCGGGACGACCCCTTTGACGGCGGCCGTCGATGACCAGCGAGATCCCTCCGACAACCCCCCAGGCCAAGGCCGACACATCGTCCCTTGGCGAGCTGCTGGGGGACGTAACGCGGGACATGTCCACCCTGATGCGCCAGGAACTCGAGCTGGCCAAAGTCGAGCTCAAGCAGTCCGCGACCCGCGCCAGCAAGGGCACCGGCTTGTTGGCCGGCGCCGGCGTAGCGGGGCACTTTGTCCTGCTGTTCCTGTCCCTGGCGCTCTGGTGGGCGCTCGGGATACTGATCGGGCTGGGCTGGTCCGCGGTGGTGTTGGCCGTGATCTGGGCCATTGTGGCTGCCGTACTGGCCAGCATGGGCCGCAAGGAACTCAACGCCATCAAAGGCATGCCCCAGACCGCCGAGACCCTCCAGGAAATACCCCCCACCATTAAGCCCAACCCCTAGGACCAGCGAGGAAAACCGATGAGTGAAAACCCTGATGTCATCCGAGCCGATATTGAAGCAACCCGCGCGCGCCTCGGCACCAACGTCGACGCCGTAGCTGACAAAGTCACGCCGTCGCACATCGTCCAGCGCCAGACCGAGAAGGTCAAGGGAACCGTCAAGGACGCCGTGTTTGGAGTGAAGGAGAAAGTCATGGGATCGGCCGATCACGCCGCCGGTTCCATGCATTCCGCCGGCAGCAGCGCCGGTGCCCACCTGAGCGACGCCGGAACCGCGGTCGGGGAGGCGCCGCAGCGCATGGCGGCCAAGGCCCAGGGCAACCCGCTGGCTGCGGGGCTGATCGCGTTCGGGGCGGGCCTGCTGGTGTCTTCGTTGATCCCCGCGAGCCAGAAGGAACGCGAAGCGGCCGACGCCCTCAAGACGGCTGCCGAGCCCCTGGCCACCGAGCTTAGCGAAGCAGCCAAAAACGTGGCCGAGGGCCTCAAGGAACCGGCGCAGGAGGCCTTGCAAAACGTCAAGGAAACCGCCGCCGAAGCCAAGGAGAACGTCAAGTCCGAAGGCCAGCAGGCCGCCGCGGAAGTCAAAGACACGGCGGCCGAGGCCAAGGACAACGTCCGCCGTTCCTAGGCCCGCCAAGCCCGGCCGGCCGTCCCCGCTTCCGCGCGGGGCGGCCGGCCGACGTAATTAAGCCCTCCACGAAGGTTGATACCGATGGCCAAGAACCCCGGCAAAGCAGAAAATGATGTTATGACCGACGCCGAATCAGAGAAGAGCAGTACGGCCAAGGCCCGGACCGCCCCGGCGCCGGACGATTCCCGGAAGCCGGACAGCCCCACCGAGGTCACGAAGCCTTCCTGGCAGTTCATCGCCAGGAAGACCTTGCGTGAATTCTCGAAAGATCAGTGCCCCGACCTCGCCGCGGCACTGACCTACTACGCGGTCCTTTCCCTCTTCCCGGCCCTGCTGGCACTCGTCTCGCTCCTGGGCGTCTTCGGGCAGGCCGAGAAGACCACCACGGCGTTGTTGGACATCGTCCAACGGATCGCCCCGGGCTCCACGGTGGACATCATCCGGCAGCCGATCGAAGAGGTAACTAATTCACCGTCGGCCGGCTTCACCCTGGCGATCGGCATTCTGGTAGCCCTATGGTCCGCCTCCGGCTACGTCGGAGCCTTCGCCCGCGCGATGAACCGGGTCTACGAGGTCGATGAGGGCCGGCCCTTCATCAAGCTCCGGGCCACCATGCTCGGGGTCACCGTCGTCAACGTCCTGATCGTTGCAGCGCTCGGGGCCATGCTGGTGCTCAGCGGCCCGGTGGCCGAAGCCGTCGGCAACGCCGTCGGGCTCGGCGGCACCTTCCTGGCCGTGTGGAACATCGCCAAATGGCCGGTCATGGTGCTCCTCGTCGTGGCGGCCATCGCGATCCTCTACTACTTCACCCCCAACGTAAAGCAGCCCAAGTTCCGCTGGATGACCATGGGCTCGTTTATCGCCTTGGTGGTCTTCGTTCTCGCTTCCCTCGGTTTCGCGTTCTACGTTGCCAACTTCAGCAACTACAACAAGACCTACGGCGCCATCGGCGGCGTCATCGTGATGCTGCTGTGGCTCTGGATCCTGAACATGTCCTTGCTGTTTGGCGCGGAGTTCGACGCCGAAACGGAGCGGGGCAGGCAGCTGCAGGCCGGGATCGAGGCGGAAGAAACCATCCAGCTGCCGCCGCGGGACACCAAGCAGAGCGACAAGCTGCAGGCGCGCGCGGAGGAAGACATCCAGCGCGGCCGGGAGCTGCGGGAGCAGAACGCCGACGCGGGAAACGAGCCCGAGGCCCGGCGCGGCCCCGACGCGCGCTAGCAGCTTTCCGCGGCCCCCAGGCGGGCCCGGCAACACCGTCTCGGCCGTGCTGCACGAAGTGCACGAACTGCAGAAGGAGGGCGCCGTGCGAACCTGGCGGGTTGGGCATCCGGGACCCATCTCCAGCGGCCCCCTCGTGGCCAGCGAGCTCCCCGATCCGCGTCCCGGCCGCGGCGAGGTGCTGCTCAGGGTCCGGGTCTGCGGCGTGTGCCGCACGGACCTGCACCTGGTCGAGGGCGACCTCAAACCACGGCACCCTGGCACTATCCCGGGACACGAGGTCGTCGGCGAAGTGCTCGAATGCGGCGAGGACGCCGCCCGCTTCCGCCCCGGGGAGCGGGCGGGGGTCGCCTGGCTGGGCCGCACTTGCGGTTCCTGCCGCTTCTGCCTGCGCGGCCAGGAAAACCTGTGCCTGTCCCCCACTTTCACCGGTTGGGACCGCGACGGCGGCTACGCGGAATTGATCACGGTGGCCGAGGACTTCGCCTACAGAATTCCTGACATCTTCCCGGACGAGGAAGCCGCACCCCTGCTGTGTTCGGGCATCATCGGCTACCGCGCCCTGCTCCGGGCGGAGCTTCCCATCGGCGGCAGGCTGGGCATCTATGGCTTCGGCGCCTCCGCGCATCTGGCCACGCAGATCGCCCTCTCCAGGGGCGCCCGGGTATACGTCATGACACGCTCGGAGGAAGGCCGCCGCCTTGCCCTCCAGCTGGGGGCCACGTTCGCCGGCCGGGCCGAGGACCGGCCGCCGGATCCCCTCGATTCCGCCATCCTCTTCGCTCCCGCCGGCGGCCTGGTCCCGATGGCGCTCCGGGCGTTGGACCGCGGCGGGACCCTCGCGGTCGCCGGCATCCACCTGAGCGAGATCCCTCCCCTGCACTACGCCTCCGATCTCTTCCAGGAACGCCAGCTCCGCAGCGTCACGGCCAATACCAGGGCCGACGGGGAGGAGTTCTTCCGCATCGCGGCTGAGATTCCGCTCCGTCCCACTACCGTGGGGTACCCGTTTTCGGCCGCGGACAAGGCGCTGCGGGACCTGGCAGAAGGCCGGATCACCGGAGCCGCGGTGCTGCACATGGGCTCAGAAGCGCGGTGACGTAACGTCACCCCGGCTGAGTGCCCGCTTCCCGGGCCGTTCAGACGAGCCCGGGCTGGTAGGCCAGCGCTTCGCTTGCTGCGGCGGCGGACCGGACCACGGCGGGGGCAAGTCGCGGGATATCCGCTGGTGTTATTCGTTGCGTGGGGAACCCGAGGCCGAGGACGCCTGCCAGGCTTCCGGTATGGTCAAAGACCGGGGCGCTGATGGAACCGACGTCTTCGTTGCGTTCGCCGAACGCCGCGTAGTAGCCCTGTTCCCGCGCTTCTTGCGCCTGCTGGCGGAGACGGTCGAGGGTGGCGGGTGTGGCGGGCGTGAAGCGGCTGAGCTCCGATTCCGTCAAGGCGTCCCAGGCGTCCGGATCGTAGGCGAGGAACACCTTTCCTGGAGCTCCCGCGTGAAGCGGCATGACCATTCCCACCGTGAAGGGCCTCATCACCACGTGGCGTGTCTCGGCGACTGCGACGACGGTGCGGAAGGCTCCGTCCCGAAGGTAAAGACAGGCGCTTTCGCCGGTCTCGTCGCGGAGCTGCTGCAGGAGCGGCTTCACCAGCTTGACGACGTCGAGGCCCAGGGTCCCGGGGGCCGCCCAGCGGACGATTCCGAGGCCGATCCGGTAACGGTCACCGTCGCGGTCCAGGAATCCTTCCCGCACCATGTTCTGGACGAGCCGCTGGCACGTGCTGGAGGGCAATCCGGTCAGCCGGATGATCTGCTGGAGGGTCGGCTCCGGATCGGCGAGCGAAAAGCAGTTCAGGATTTCGGCGACTTTGTGCAGAACCAACAGGGGCGAGGAGCCGGAGGCCTGATCGGATGCCACGGGGGTTCCCTTCTGACGAGTGTTGCGCCGTTACCGGCAAACATGTGACCTGCTTGACATTCTAGCAGCGTGACCCACATCATGGGACGAGAACCCATCATGTGGGTCACACTGGTCAACACAACGTCGTGGAGAAAACTTATGAGCACCCTTGAAGCCGCCTGCGAAACCTCGCCCGAGCCGAAGCGGGCCGGTTCATCCCGGGTCGGACTGATCGTTCCCAGTTCGAATACCACCATGGAAACCGAGCTTCCCGAACTGTTCCGCCGGCAGTCCGAGGCCACCGGCCACAAGTACACCTTCCATTCCGCCCGTGCCGGCATGAAGAAGGTCACCAAGGAAGAACTCCTCGCCATGGTGGGCAAGGCGGCCGGCTGCGCAGAGGCCGTATCCGACGCCGACGTCGACGTCATCGCGTACGCCTGCTTGGTGGCGGTTATGGCGCAGGGCCCCAACGCCCACGTTGGCTCCGAACAAGTCATCGCTGACGCTGCCGCCGGCAACGGTCACCCTGCGCCCGTCACCAGCAGCGCCGGAGCCCTGGTGCGCACCCTGCAGGCCATGGGGGCACGCAAGGTCGCCATGATTACGCCTTACATGAAGCCCCTGACCCAGATGGTCGTCGAGTACATTGAAGGCGCTGGAATCACTGTCATCGAAGCTACCAGCCTTGAGGTTGCCGACAACCTGGCGGTCGGCTGCCTGGACCCGCAGAATCTTCCGGAGATTGCCCGGAACCTGAAGCGGGACGGCGCGGACGCAATCGTCCTTTCCGCCTGTGTCCAGATGCCTTCGTTGCCGGCGGTTCAAGCCGTCGAAGATGAGCTCGGCCTGCCCGTGGTCACCGCCGCGACCGCCACGACCTATGAAATCCTGAAAGCGCTTGGACACACGCCGAACATCGCAGGGGCCGGCAGCCTCCTTTCCGGAGCCCGCACCCTTTCCGGCTCCGGCGTCTAAGCGGCTCAGTCATGTCACTGTCGCTTATCGCTTTTCTCGTTCTGGTCGTCGCCTTCGCGATCGGATCGTTCACCAAGGTCAATGCCGGACTGATCGCCCTCGTCGCCGCGTTCGGGGTCGGGACCCTGCTCGCCGGCATGACGATCAAGGAGGTGATCGGACAATTTCCTGCCGGACTGTTCTTCATCCTGGTCGGCGCCACCCTCCTCTTTGCCATCGTTCGGATCACGGGCACGATTGACCTGCTGGCCTACTGGGCTGAACGGCTTGCCGGCGACCGCAAGATCCTGGTCCCTGTCCTGATGTTCCTGCTGACGGCCGGGCTGGCGTCAGCAGGGGCGTTCACTCCCGCAGCCATCGCAATCGTCGCGCCGGTGGCCCTGGCGCTGGGTCTCCGCTTCGGTATCAGCGCCCTGGCGATGGGCCTGGTGGTTGTCCAGGGCGCCAATGCCGGAGCGTTCTCACCGGTCAATCCGTTCGGTGTGCTGGCGAACGTCATGCTGGACGAAGCAGGCGCCTCAGCGGATTCCTTCAAGCTCTACCTCTACTGCTTCATCTTCAACGCCCTCCTCGCCGTCCTCGCCTACGTGCTGATTCAGTCGATCATGAAGCGCCGCTCGGCAAGGCTGGACGACCCGCTCCAGGAACAGTCCCTGGACGCCGCAGGGACCGGCACCGGATCCCGGGACAGCGACGCCGCAGGCGCCGTCCCCACCGGGTCAGGCTCCAGCACCGCCGTGCTGACGGCCCCCGCGCCGACGGGCACCGCGCAGAGCGGCCCGGTCAAGGTCGCGGTCACCCCGATGCGCCTGCTGACGCTGCTGGGGCTGGTGTCGCTGCTGGTCCTCACAACCGTTCTGGGAATCGATGTCGGAGTCGCGTCCCTCGTGGTCGCACTCGTCCTGATCTGCGTCAAGCCGGATCTGCAGAAACCGGCCGTGGAAAGCATGCCCTGGTCCGCCATCATCCTGGTTACCGGCATCGTCACCTACGTGGGCATGCTCGAAAAGATGGGCGCCCTGAAGGAACTGCAAGAAGGCATCGCGGGGCTGGGTAACAGCTCCCTGGCCGCGCTCATCGCCAGCTACGTTGTCGCTGTCGTCTCTGCCTTCGCGTCCACCACGGGCACCCTCGGGGTAGTCAGCCCGATTATCAACCCGATCGCTATCGACCCGATCCTCTCCCCGATTGGCGTCATCACGGCGATCGCCATCAGCTCCTCGGTGGTGGACGTCAGCCCCATGTCCACAAGCGGGGCGCTGCTGATGGCCAGCGCCCAGCCGAAAGACGAACGGATGTTCTTCCGGGCCCTGCTGCTCTGGGCGATTGCGATGATCGGCATCGTGCCGCTTCTCGTCTGGTTCGTCTTCGTCCAGCTCGGTCTCGGCTAGAAAGCCAACAGCTGCGGAAGGGGGTGCCCGGAATTATCCGGGCACCCCCTTCCGGCTTAACTTTCGGAACGATCCTTGGGACGGAAGTCCCCTGGCCAATCCGCGGTCCGGATCCGTTTGAGCTCGGTGACGGGTCCGGTGGTTCCCCATTCATCGAGACCCAGCCGCGAGAGCGGCTCCAGCAGGTCGATCCGAGGGTGGGAACCCTGCAGGACCCCGGAAGCAACGACTGCATGAGTGACTTCCCCGAAAACCAGGACACTGTCGCCCATCGCCAGGGTGCTGTGCAGCCTGCACTCGAGTGCCACCGGGGATTCCGCCACCCGCGGGACGGTCACCGTCAGACCCGCTTCACGCGTCAAGCCAGCTGCGTCGAACTCGCTCACCTCCGGAGGAAAGCTCGTGCCGGTCGCATTGACCTCGGCCAGCAGCTCCAGCGGAGCCAGGTTCACGACAAACTCACGCGTTGCGGTGATATTGCGCAGGGAGTCTTTCGCCCCCACCGAGGTGAACTGGATAATGGGCGGATTCACGGAGGCAACCGTGAAGAACGAATGTGGGGCCAGATTGTCCACCCCCTCGACGGAGCTACTCGACACCCATGCAATGGGCCGGGGAACAATTACCGCCGTCAGCAGCCGGTAAAAATCCTGAGCTGACAGTTCGTCTGGGCTGAAATCCGTTCGCATAACATCACCCTACGGCCCTTTACGGCAGCCGGCTTGGATGCCGTCAGTGGTAGCAGATGGCCGCCGCTTTCCCAGCGACCGGGATTTAGCACGCCCGTTACATGGACTGAGCCCCCGCTGACATATGCTTTTTCGCAGCCCGGAGCTTTACAGCTCGGTCATTTGTCGGTCATCAGATCATGCTGCGCCCTATTCCTTGTGCAGTTTGTCTTGGATGCTGCCGGCTGCCTTTTCCACGACGTTGGGCAGCTCGGTCGTGCCATAGAACCTCGCGTCCGGGTGCGTGGGCGGCGGCATTGGAACCCCTGCCGGGGGTTCAGCAACATAGCTGAATTCCCCGCGGCCGTCTGGTGTAGGGCCCTGTGACCACGAGCCTTGGGATGCTGCCGCCCCGTCCGAGTAGTTGCGGTACTCGTAGGCCACTTCCCGCTTTTCCTTCTTGAGCGGGAAGTTGCTGGGCACCGGGAGATTCTCCGTGCCTTCTTCCTGGAGTTCCCGTGCGGCGGCAATCCACTGGTTCTGGTGCATCGTGTCCCGTGCCAGCAGGAAGGAGAGCAGGTCCCGCACACCGTGGTCATCCGTCATGTGGTACAGGCGGGCGACTTGCAGGCGCCCCTGCATCTCGGCGTT
>JAODMV010000166.1 GCA_025464875.1 Arthrobacter sp.
CCGCCAAGGCCGTCTGCCGGGAAGCCGGCTACTCCGGCGCCGGCACCGTCGAGTTCCTGGTGGCGGTCGACGGCACCGTCGCCTTCCTCGAAGTGAACACCCGCCTGCAGGTGGAGCACCCCATCACTGAGGAAACCACCGGGATCGATCTCGTCCAGGAACAGTTCCGCATCGCCGCCGGGGAGCCGCTGCGCTTCAGCGAAGACCCGGCGCCCCGCGGCCACTCCTTCGAATTCCGGCTCAACGCCGAGGACGTGGGGCGCGGCTTCTTGCCCTCACCCGGCACCATCAGCGAATTCCAGGGCCCCACCGGCCCGGGCATCCGCCTCGACACCGGCGTCCGCTCCGGCTCGTTCGTGCCGCCGCAGTTCGACTCGCTGCTGGCGAAACTGATTGTCACCGGCGCGGACCGGCAGCAGGCGCTGCGCCGGGCACGCCGCGCGCTGGCTGAGATCAGCATCACCGGGGTGGCCACGGTGCTGCCGTTCCACCGCGCCGTGCTCGAATCCCCGGACTTCAGCTCCGAGACGGGCTTGGGTATCCACACCCGCTGGATCGAAACGGACTTCGCCGAGCGGATCCCTGCCGACCCGGGCTTCAGCACCGAGGCCCCTGAGGGGGAACGGCGCACCATCACCGTCGAGGTCGACGGCCGCCGGCTGGCTGTCGGTCTGCCCGCGGACCTCCTGGACGGCTGGGCACGGTCCGGCCAGTCGCTGCCCGCCGGGGTCGCCGTGTCGGAGCACGACGGCGGTTCATCCGTTTCTGGCACCGGCGCCGGTACCGCTGACCCGGCGGAGTTGCGTGCCGACATGGCCGGCACCGTGGTGAAGTGGCTCGTCGAGCCCGGCGCCGAGGTCTCGGCGGGGGACCGGGTGGTGGTCCTCGAAGCCATGAAGATGGAGACCCAGATTGCCGCCCATCGCGACGGGACGCTGACGGGTATCCGCGCGGAGGCGGGCGGTGTGGTGGCCGCAGGAGCTGTGCTGGCGCTGATCGGCTAGCCCTGGGCGGCCAAGCCCGTTGGGCCGGCCCGCGCCCGCTAGGCCCCGTCGGGACACGGCGGGGACGGGGCAGGAAAAAGTAAGTCTTGACCTCTGCCGTCGGGTGGTGGAAGCCTGAAATAGCTTCTCCTGATGTAGCTTCTGTTGGCCAGCTTTCTAAGGCGGCACTGATGCGGGCGATGGTTTACCGGGGGCCGTACAAGGTCCGGGTGGAAGAGAAGGACATTCCGAAGATCGAGCATCCCAATGATGCGATCGTGCGGGTGTCGCTGGCGGCGATTTGCGGCTCGGATCTGCATTTGTATCACGGGTTGATGCCGGATACGCGGGTGGGGATGACGTTCGGGCATGAGTTTATCGGCACGGTGCATGAGGTGGGTCCGTCGGTGCGGAACCTGCAGGCCGGGGACCGGGTGATGGTGCCGTTCAATATTTTCTGCGGGTCCTGTTATTTCTGTGCGCGGGGGTTGTATTCGAACTGCCATAACGTGAACCCGAACGCGACGGCGGTCGGGGGCATTTATGGTTATTCGCATACCTGCGGCGGGTATGACGGGGGGCAGTCGGAGTTCGTGCGGGTGCCGTTTGCCGATGTGGGCCCCTCGGTGATTCCGGAGTGGCTCTCGGACGAGGACGCGGTGCTGCTGACGGATGCGTGCCCGACGGGGTATTTCGGGGCGCAGCTGGGGGATATCGCCGAGGGGGACACGGTGGTGGTTTTCGGGGCCGGGCCGGTCGGGTTGTTCGCGGCGAAGTCGTCCTGGCTGATGGGCGCGGGGCGGGTGATCGTGGTGGACCATCTGGAGTACCGGCTGGCGAAGGCGCGCTCGTTCGCGCAGGCCGAGACGTATAACTTCGCCGAGTATGACGACATCGTGGTGCATCTGAAGCGGGTGACGGATTATCTGGGCGCGGACGTGGTGATCGACGCGGTGGGTGCCGAGGCGGACGGGAACCTGCTCCAGCACGTCACGGCCGCGAAGTTCAAGCTCCAGGGCGGGTCGCCGGTGGCGTTGAACTGGGCGATCGATTCGGTCCGCAAGGGCGGGACGGTGTCGGTGGTGGGCGCGTACGGGCCGGTGTTCAGCGCGGTAAAGTTCGGCGACGCGATGAACAAGGGTCTGACGCTGCGGATGAACCAGTGCCCGGTGAAGCGGCAGTGGCCGCGGCTGCTTGAGCATGTGCGCAACGGTTACCTCAAGCCCGCCGAGATCGTCACGCACCGCTTCCCGCTGCAGCATATCGCCGAGGGCTATCACGTCTTCTCGGCCAAGCTCGACGGGTGCATCAAGCCGCTCGTCGTTCCGGACGCCTCGAAAGCGTAAGTCCCGGACGGGCCGGCGCCGGAACCCCCGGCGGAGAGGAAGGACCCCGATGCCGTACACGGCCGATAAGCACCAGCGCAGGGAATCGAGTGAGGAACTGCGCGATCGCATCCCGGGGTGGGGCGCGGACCTGGACCCGAAGGACCGCCCGGCGGTCCCGCGGGAACGGACGGATCTTGAGACTGGCGCGCACTGGGACTTCCCGGACCGCCAGCCGGAGAAGTGGCCGCGCGAGAGGTCGGTCGAGCACCAGTTCCTTCCCCCGGTGTTCGGCACCTCCACCCCGCCCCGGGGTGTCTCCGGGGCGCTGCGCAAGTACGCCTACAAGTACAGCGAGGGCCGCGCGGCGCACTGGCTGATCCTGCTGGCCGCCGACCGGGTCGACGCCTGCGGGAGCCATCTGCGTTCCTTCCTGACGGCGCACCCGGACAACCCGGTCACCGAGACCGGGGTGCTCAGCGAGTACACCCACCACGGGATCTCCTCACGCTTCGGAAAAAAACGCGCGGACCTCTCCCATCTCTGGCTCGACCCCCTCATCGTCGCCGGCCCCTGGCTCCTCGCCGGCTGGCTCGCGGCCGCCAAACTCAAGAAACTGCGCCAGCGCCGCACCAGCTAAGCGCCACCGCGCACGGCCCATATCGCATGCTCCCGCCCGGCTGCAATTCGGCAGTCGAGCCGACTCAACATGCAGTGCTACAGCCCGGGAGCCCGGGAGATTCGCGAACAATAAACAAACGGAGGAGTGGGAAAAATGAAAGCAGCTGTTTACAAGGGGCCGTTTGAGGTCGGCGTCGACGACGTACCCGAGGCCAGGATCGAGCACCCCTGCGACGTGCTGGTGCGCATCACCACCACGAACATCTGCGGCTCGGATTTGCACATGTACGAGGGCAGGACCAGCTTCGAGCCGGGACGTACCCTCGGGCACGAAAACATGGGGCAGGTGGTCGAGGTCGGCCCGGCGGTCAGCAAGGTGAAGGTGGGCGAGTATGTCGTCCTGCCGTTCAACATCGCGTGCGGTTTCTGCAAGAACTGCGAACGCGGCTTCACCAATTACTGCCTGACCATGCAGCCCGAACCCAAGCTTGCCGGGGCCGCCTACGGTTTCGCCGAAATGGGTCCGTACCAGGGCGGGCAGGCGGAATTCCTCCGGGTCCCGTACGGGGACTTCAACTGTCTGCGCCTGGGCGAGGACGCGGCCGAGCGGCAAACCGACTACGTCATGCTTTCCGACATCTTTCCCACCGGATGGCACGCGACCGAAATGGCAGGGGTCTACCCGGGCGACTCGGTGGTCATCTATGGCGCCGGGCCGGTCGGGCTGATGGCGGCCTACTCGGCCGTCATCAAGGGCGCTGGGAAAGTCATGGTCGTCGACCGGCAGCGCGACCGGCTCAAGCTGGCCGAAAGCATCGGGGCCATCGCGGTGGATGACTCCGCCACGGACCCGGTCGAATTCGTCAAGGACCAGACCATGGGATTCGGCGCGGACCGCGGCTGTGAATGCGTCGGCTACCAGGCCCACGACCCCTCCGGAACCGAACAACCCAACCTCACCCTGAACCGGCTCGTGAACTCCGTGAGGTTCGTGGGCGGAATAGGTGTCGTCGGAGTGTTCCTTCCCCAGGACCCGGGAGCCCCCGACGAACTCGCCAAAGAAGGCAAGATAGCCTTCGACTACGGAAACTTCTGGTTTAAAGGACAAACCATGGGCACGGGCCAGTGTCCGGTCAAGAAATACAACCGGGCACTCCGCGACCTCGTGGCCGGCGGCAAAGCCAAGCCCTCCTTCCTCGTCAGCCACGAGCTGCCTCTGGACAGGGCTCCCGAGGGCTACGACAAGTTCGACAAACGCGAAGACGGCTGGACCAAGGTCGTCCTCCACCCCGACGGAGCCTAGGCCAAGCGCGTAGCGCAGCTCCACCCTCGCAGGGCCGTGCTGCAGCCCGGGCAGGACGGCCCTATCTCCTTCAAAAGGACAGGCAGATAATCACAACTATCTACCCGGGTCATGAATGGAGGCGGTCGACGTGTCGGTTTATACGCTTGGAATCTGGTTGGTGAAGCCGGGCCGGGAGAACGATTTCGTGCAGGCCTGGCGCGATTTGGCCAGGCGGACAAAGGAGGAATTCCCGGCCGCCAAGGCCGTGCTGATGCACGACCGGGACGTTCCGAACAGGTTCATCAGCACAGGGCCGTGGGAGTCGCTGGAACAGATCCAGCAATGGCGGGCCTCGGCGGCGTACGAACAGAGCCTCAAGGCACTGAATGAACTGCTGGAGCACTACGAGCCGCACACCCTGGACGAGGCGGCAACCATCAGCTGAAGGCCGCCGGCAGGGCACGCCGCGCCAACGGTGGATCCTGCCCGACGCCGGGTTGCCGATAGAGTTCAACGAAGATCGGCATTATTCGGCACCGCTGCGCTTTCGCGGCGGAGAACTCCCCGGGAGCAATTCGTGCGGCATGGATCCAAGCCCACCATCCGCGACGTCGCGAAGACGGCAGGGGTGTCCCTGACCACCGTCTCCTATGTGCTCTCCGGCCGCTCCGGCGGCACCACCCGGATCAGCCAGCCCACCCAGGACCGCGTGCACGCCGCCGTCCGCGAGCTCGGCTACGTTCCCAACCGGGCGGCCCGCGGAATGCGGCGCGGCCGGACCGAGCTGGTGGCGGTGGCAGTCGCGGACCTCGAACAGCCCTGGGACCGGGCCCTCGCCACCGCCGGGGCGCGGCTCCTGGTACAGCGCGGGTACCAGCCGGTCATTCTGCTGGGCGACGGCTGGCGCCAGTTCATGCTCTCCGGCGGGGCGGACGGCGTGATCCTCGGCCTCGGAGCGGACGCCGGAGACGCCGAGACCCTCACGGAGCTCGCCCGGCGCGGGGTGGCCCAGCTCGTCATTTCGGACACGATGCAGCCCGCGGGCTTCGATGTCCTGGCGCCCGGCACCGGCGAAACCGGCGGGCCGGCCGCCGTGCCCGGCCCGGGCTCCGAGGCCCTCTTTGAGCGCGCGGTCGCGATGCTGCTTGGCCGCCTGCACGGCCAGACACCTGCCGGAGGCATCCGGGCCGACGTCGGGGCTTAGCTCCGGGCGGATGGGGCGCCGCCGGGCCGGCGGCCGGTGGCAGCCTTTCGCCCCTGGGCTACATAATCTGCGCCATCGGAAGTCATGCCCCTGCCTCGTCTTCAGCGGGCCGGCGCGTGTCAGGGACTTGGGACAGAAGCGGCGCGTCCTGAATATAGGAGGCCGGGGGATTGCGATTGACGCGAAGCTGAAACACATCCTCGCGGTTGTAATGCCCCGCGAAATCCTGCGCGATCTTTTGCTGGGCCCACTGGTTGAAGTCCAGTTCGGCATAGATGATGCCCTCGGTGCTGCCGGCCAGGGGCCCGGCAAGGATTCGTGTGTCAGGTCCTATGATTGCCGAACCGCCCTGGCCTGCACCCGTGGCGATTCGGCGCGAGGCCTCGGGGCTCAGGCTCAGGTCCTCCGCGTACCCGGGGTGGGTGACCCCGCAGGCGCTGATGACAAAGGCCTTGGACATCAGCGCGAAGTTCTGGGCCGCGAGCAAGGACGTTTGCGGCATGAGGGACGTCCCGTCCGGCGCGGACCGGAAATGCGGCGGCCAACTCATTGCATGGATGCGGGTCCCGCCCGCGGTCAAAGCAAAGATTTCGAGCGGATTCGAGTTCTCTCCGCACACGAGGGCGCTTGCGGGGCCAAATTCCGTCTCGAACGGCCCGAGCGTATCGCCCCAGCCGCCCCAATGTACGATTCGTTCCCCGGCCGTCGGCTGGAGCTTTTGGTGTTTCCCCAAATACTGTCCGTCGGGGCCGAAGAACAGCTGGGAGTTGAAAAGGGAACCGGGTGCGTGAGACGCTCGCTCGCATACGCCGATGACAACGTACGCTCCCGCGTCCTTCGCCGCCTCTCCGATGGCGCTCACCTCAGGTCCGGGGACACTGACCGCGTTCTTGAACAACCTGAGGTTCAGTTCGTTGGAAACAGGGCTGGTCACGGGGTTGAAGTGGAACCACGTCGGATGTCCAGGCAGGAAGCCCTCGGGAAAAACGATGAAATTCGCCCCGCGGGATCCCGCCTCCCGGATCAGTTCACACGCCTTCGCGGTGGTTCGCTCCCGGTCTAGAAAGACCGACGACGCCTGCACCGCTGCGGCCACGATCGTTCCGAAGAACTCGCTCATAAAGTGTCCCTTCGTAATCTACCCACTGCCGCCCTAGAACTAATTGCTCGCCAAAAACTCCAGCAACCGCGGCGGAACCGTCTCCTCGGTCTGCTCCACGACCGGCACGTCCCAGTATTCGCTGGCCGGCAGGCATTCCTGGAGGTACCGGGCCGCCGAAGGCGCGTGGGAGGTGTCTTGCCCGGGAACGATCAGGGCAGGAACGTCCAACAGCATCAGGTCCTCCGGCTCCGGGCCGGGCACTGTGTCCCGATCGAAAAGCAGGCGCGCCATGCCGCTGAGAATCGTCTGGTAACGGGACGGGTCCGTTTGCACGTAGCTTCGGGCGAAAGCAGGGTTGCTTCGAAGAACGGTGACCCAGGGCCCCACGCGCGGATCCTGGGTGAAATTCTTGTCGTGGCTCTGTGCCAGTGCCACCACCTCGTCCAGGCCGTGCTCGGCCGCAAACAGCTGGTGCTGGTTCAGGCGTGAGTGCTGCTTGAGCCGATAGGCGACGCCTCCGGCGGGGGCGAACAGCACCATGCTTCTCACCCGTTCCGGCCGCGCGACAGCAAGGGCCATCACGGAGGAACAGCCTACGCAGCCCCCCATCAGGTGGGCCTTCCCGATGCCCAGATGGTCCAACAGGCCCTCGCCCTGGGCGGCGTAGTCGGCCCATCCGATCCGCTCGACCCTACCGCCGGACAACCCCGATTCGCGGCGGTCGAAGGTGATGCACGTGTATTTTTCGCTCAGGTGCTGCACCAGATTGAGCCGGCGGTAGTTCCCGAAGGTCTTCCAATTCTCCAGCGAGGAATCGAACCCTCCCGGGGAATACATCAACAGCGGCTCTCCGGAACCGGTGACTTCGTAGCGGGTGGCAATCCCGTTGATCTCTACAGTGTCCATGACCGCCTCTCCCATCAGCTGACCGCTCCGACGGGAATCCCGCCCTTGATCTGACGCCCGGACCGCACGTCGTCGGCGTAGGCGCTGATCGCGTCCAGGGCAATCCGCGCCACGTTGACATAGGCGTCCTCCGGCTCCCGGTCCAGGCCCGCGGCGCCGTAGCCGATGGCGGAGTTGACCATCCTGATCCGGCCGTCGAGCCAGGGGCCGCCGCCGAAACCGCCCAGCACCGGAATGGAAACCGCGGCTGCCACCGCCGCGCCCACCACAGGTCCGGAATTGGTGAAGTTCAGCATCGAGGCACCCGCGGATTCCAGGAGCCGGGCCTCGGCGACGAGTTCGTCCGTCATCTCAGGCGGCACGTGGGAACCCGCCGACGGGGTCGCGTTGTAGGCGATCCCATAGCGCAAGGCAGTCTGAGGGGTGATCCCGAACTGCGCGATCACCGGTATCCCGGCCCGATGAATGGCCGTGACCGCCTCCGGGAAGTCCGAGGCGCCGTCGAGCTTGATCAGATCGACCCCGGACTCCTTGACCATCCTGATGGCGGCGCGCACGGCGCTGGCGGCGCCCTCCTGCAAGGGCCCGAACGGAAAGTCGCAGCTGACCAGGGCCCGGTCCACGCCGCGCCTGACGGCCTGGCAGGCGACCAGCAACTGCTCCATGGTCACCTCCAGGGGATGCGACTGACCCCACAGGTTCACGCCGACGGTGTCGCCCACGGAGACAAGGTCCACGCCGGCCCGGTCCACGATCCGGGCCATCTGGTAGTCCCAGGCCACGACTCCGACTATCTTCTGCCCCTGGCTCTTCATCGCTTGGAGCCCGGGCAGCGTAACTTTCGCGGTCATCACTTCAGTCCTGTCTTGATAAGGGTGGTGCCCGCAGCGCGGATCATGCCCGCACCGCCGTCAAGAGGGCAATAAGGTCGCTCTCATCGGCCGATACCATCAGCACCCGGGCGAAAGGCCTCAATACCGAGACGGTCGCCTGGGTCTGGCCATTGCCGATGACGATCCCGGCGGTCATGATCGCGCGCTTACTGCAGGCGGCGCCGATGGTGGCGGCCGCTGCTGCCGCGGAGTCCGTGGTGGCGACCATGACGGCGACGTCGACGTCAAACAGCTCCAGGGCCAACGACGTGGCGGATCCGTCGAGCTTGCGCACGCTGAAGTCGCTTTCGTCGCCGTCAGCATCGCCCTCGCCAGCCGGTTGGGTACCGGCAGCGACGAGAAAACGGGCGCTGTCCCACGGCAATTCGGCCACCAGCCGCACCATCGCCTCCGCCGCGGGGTCCAGGGCTACGACCCGGACCGCGCGGGCCGGCGCCAGCGGGTAGTCGATCCGGAAACGGGACTCCGCCGCCGTCGTCGCCCGCGCGGAACTGCTCAGCAAACTGGAGGCACTCATCTCACACCGAAGCCTGTGCCACGCCTGGCCGTACCGTCATCTCTTCGGAGAGGGAGTCGATGAACGACTCCTCTGCCGGCAAGACCACGGCCGCCGACCGTACCCGGTGGTGTGCGGGGTCGACTCCCGGAGGAACGATGCCCTCATCGCGCAGGGCCAGGGCCGCCTTGCGCAGCTTTGCCCGCGCCTTGATGATGCCGCTGTCGGTGGGCACCAGCCGCTCTTTGGAACGGTCCACAATCGGCCCCATGCTCTCCTGGAGCGAGGAGTCCTGCAGGGCGATCCCGGTGACTCCCGAATAGGTGATGCCGCGCCGTTGCGCGTCCCGATCCATCAGGTAGTCGTTGCCCTTGTTCCGCACGGGCAGGTACGTCCCCGGGATGTTCTCGCTGTGGACACCGTGGCCGTCGATCATGGCCTGGCGCTCTACGGCGGTCAAAGGCCGCACCGGGAGATAGTCGAAGGTAAATACCCAGCAATTCTCGTCATCGATGGGGATCCAGAAGTGTCCGTGCACCGGGTGGTCGCCGCGGGGCGGGACCATGGTGAAGCTCGGCATCACCCAGGGCGTGATCCGCCAGTAGTACTGGCCCTCTTCGGCGTTGCGGCGGGCGCCGATGAAGAGCCCGCCGTCGCTGTCGGTCACCTCGAAAAACGGCTTCAGATCGCCCAGGTTGTACTTGTTGGCCTTGGCTCCCTTGAAGAGCGGATCGCTGTCCAGGGCCCCCGAGTGCAGCCAGGAAACGTGGCTCGAGTCGATCCCGCCTTCCAGGGCCTGCAACCAGTTCGACTCCTGCAGGCGCTTGGAGGTGAAGGTCTGGTCCTCCGGAACCCGGACCCATTCGTATTCCGGAAGCGGCGGAGTTTTCTCGGGATCGCCCATGTACGTCCAGAGAATGTCGCCGATCTTGACCAGCGGGTAGGAACGGAGCTTCACGTTGGCGCAGAAGGTGCTGTTCTTGCCTTCGGAGGGGACCTCGAGGCACTGTCCGGTGACGTCGTATTTCCATCCGTGATACGGGCAACGGATGCCGCCCGCCTCGTTCCGGCCGAACCACAGCGAAACCCCGCGGTGTGCGCAGAACTCGTCCATCAAGCCGTAGCGCCCCTCGGAATCCCGAACGGCGATCAACCGCTCCGAGAGCAGCTTCACCCGGACAGGCTCGCTGTCGTTCGAGGGCAATTCCTCGGCCAGGAGCGCAGGCAGCCAGTACTGGCGGAACAGCTCGCCCATGGGCGCGCCGGGACCTGTCTGGGTCAGTAGTTCATTGATCTCTTGTCGAAGCATCGTTGATTCCTTTCGCCAACCCGATTGCACAGCAGATCGGTTGTAAGAGCTGACTAATTCATTGACAGACCGAATCGAAGAACGACCCGGTTTATGGGCTTAGAGCGCCGGAGCCGGCTCTCCCTCGACGATCAGGGTCTTCAGGGGAAGAGCAGCGTCCCCCGCCTGGACGGGGTCGATCGATGCGCGGCGGCCCAGCACCGCACGGACGGTCAGGTAATCCGCCGGCCGGTTGACGGCGTCGACGGCGAGCAGCCTGCCCTGGCGGTAGTACAGGACCGAGAAGCTCTCGCTCTCCGGGTCGCCGCGGACAACATGGTTGTCATAACCGTCGGTCAGCCCGGCGATCTGCAGTTTGAGATCGAACTGATCGGACCAGAACCACGGAACGGCGTCGTGGGCCCGCAGTTCGCCCAGCATGGTGGACGCCGCCACGCGGGCCTGGCTCATGGCATTCTGCGTCGATTCGAGCCGGTACCGGCCCTGGCCGGTCAGCGGGTTGGGCAGCACCGTGCAGTCTCCGGCGGCGACGACGGAAGGGTTGGAAGTGCGCGCATGGACATCGACAACCACGCCCCGGTCGCAGTCGAGGCCAAGTTGCTCGGCGAGTTCGGTGCGCGGGATGATTCCCACTCCGACTATCACCAGGTCCGCGGGGACCGCCGTGCCGTCGGCCAGTTCAACGGAAGCGACCCGGCCACCGGTTCCGCGCAGCGCTGTGACCTGGGCATCCAAGCGGATTTCGACGCCACGGCGGGCGTGCGCATCGAACAGGAATTGGGAGATGACGGGCGCTACGGAACGCGGCACAAGCCGCTCGGCCGCCTCGAGAACGGTCACGTTCTTGCCCGCCGAGCGGGCCATGGAAGCCGCCTCGAGGCCAACGAAACCGCCGCCGATCACGACGACGTTTTGCGCCTGGGCCAAGGAGGACTTGAGCAGCCGCGCATCTTCCAGAACGCGCAAATAGCAGATTCCGTCCAGTTCGGCACCCTCCAAGGCGAGCCGCCGCGGCCGCGCCCCAGTGGTGATTGCCAGCTTGTCGAAAGCCAGTTCGCGTCCGGACGCCGTCACCGCCGTCCCGCGGCCCTCGACGCCGGAAACCTTCAGCTCCACCACGCGCTCCGCCGGCAGCACGTCGATGCGCTGCTCGCGGTAAAAGTCGGCGGTCCGCAACTGAAGCGAGTCCAATTCCGCCTGGCCGGAGAGATACTCCTTGGACAGCGGAGGGCGCGAATACGGGTAGTGCTCTTCGGCTCCGACCAGGGTTATCGGGTCCTGGAATCCGCCCTCCCGGAGGGAAGCGGCTATTTGGACCCCCGCCTGACCAGCCCCGATGATGAGGGCGCCTGCGCTCATGGCTGCACGGCCGGCAGGAAGACGGTCAGGCCGTCGAGTTCGTCCTGGACCCGTATCTGACAGGACAAGCGGCTGTTGTCCCGGCGGTCGGTCACCGCCATCTCCAAGATGTCCTCTTCGAGCTCGCCGAACGGGCCGGCCGCGGACAGGAATTGCTCTTCAACGTAGACGTGGCAGGTGCCACACGTGCTGCTGCCGCCGCATTCGGCAAGGATTCCGCTGACGCCGTTCTTGACCGCCGTGGACATCACGCTGTCGCTAGTTGAAGCATCAATCACGCGTTCGGAGGCGTCTACGGCCACGTATCTAATCTTGGGCAACTTCTTGCTCCTCTCCGAGCGATGCACTCGCCGAACACCATTGGCCGCCGGTTTTCACATCTTCTTGTATTGGACTGTCCATTAGACCTTAGCATCGCCGTGCTGTTGAACGGAAGGGCGAATTTGATCTGCGTCACTTTAATTTGTCCGCGCCGCGAGCTGGCAGGGGCCGGTCGTGCCCACGTTCGCGGCCCTGTTCCCGGGACCGGCGTGCCGTCCGCCCTTGCCGCGTTTTCGCCTCGGAGAGACGGTTATAGTCAGAACTATGGAAACTGAGCCCGGAGAGCCGCGCGGTGTGCCCGAC
>JAODMV010000381.1 GCA_025464875.1 Arthrobacter sp.
CCATTCCTACTGGCGCCACGAGCGGGACCGGATGTTCGGCACGCACCCCGCCTCTGCGCTGACGGCGGCCGCCAAGGCCAGCTTCGACGGGCTGAAGACGGCGGACTACGACCCGATCTACCGCTTCCACGTCCCCCTGACCAAGGAGGGCGCCGGGCGGGAAATGAACGTGGAGACCGGGACCGACGGCGTGGTGCGCTTCGTCCGGCTGGGGACCTTCGACCTTCCGGAGATGGGCCAGTTGGCCGTCTGGAAGCTGAACGGCTACGGCGGCGGAATCTTCGTGCCGTTCCGCGACGCCACGGCCGGACAGCCCGGCGGCAGCTACGGGGCCGGCCGGTATCTGCTGGACACGATCAAGGGCGCTTTCCACGGCGTGCGCGGCTCCGGCCCCGGGGCGGAGTTCGTCCTGGACTTCAACTTCGCCTACAACCCCTCCTGCGCCTACAACGAGGCCTGGGCATGCCCCCTCGCCGGCCCGTCCAACCGCCTGGCCGTGGACATTCCCGTCGGGGAGCTGTACTGACGGCCCGCTCCGGCCGGGGCCAGCGTGGCCGAGGAACTCTGGACCACCACCCTGTCCGGCTTCGTGGCCACCGCGGTGCGGTCACCCTCTTGCCGCACTGGATCTTCCGCCGCGCCCGGCACCGCTGACCGGCCCCGGCTCCCCCAAGGCCCGGACGCTGCCGACGGCGTTCCGCACCGCCGACGCCGCTTCCTGCAGTTCCGCTGCCGTGATCGTGGCCTCAAAGCTGAAGCGCACCGCCGTCTGGGCCACCTCGGCGCTCATGCCCATCGCCAACAGCACCGGGGACGGCTCATCCGAGCCCGCGGCGCAGGCCGAACCGCTCGAGCAGAGAACACCCTGGCGTTCAAGCTCGAGCAACACGGACTCGCCGCTGGTCCCCGGAAAACAGAACGACGCCACCGAGGGCAGCCGCTCGGTGGGATGGCCGGTCAGGAGGGCGCCGGGAACACCGGCAAGGACAGCGCCGATGAAGCCATCGCGCAGGGCCGCGATGCGGGCCGCCGGGCCCTCCGCCCTGCCCTGGCGCGTGGTTCTGGCCAAGGTGAGCGCCGTCGCCAGCGCCACCGCGCCGGCGACGTTTTCGGTGCCCGAGCGGCGCCCGCGTTCCTGCCCGCCGCCGTGGAGCAGGGGTTCCAGCCGGGTCCGTCCGCGCACGAACAACGCCCCGTTGCCCTTGGGCGCTCCCAGTTTGTGCCCGGAGATACTCAGCGCGTCCACGCCCAGCGCGGCCGCGTCGAGCGGCAGCCAGCCGGCGGCCTGGACCGCGTCGCTATGGAACGGGATGCCGTGGGCGCGGGCCAGGGCAGCGAGCCGGGCGACGGGCTGCACCGTTCCGACCTCATTGTTGGCGTACATGACGCTGACCAGCGCGGTCCCGGGACGCAGCGCCGCGGCCAGCGCCGCGGCCGTCACCTGCCCGGCGGAATCCACGGGGATCACGTCCACGGCGAAGCCATGGACGCGTTCGAGATACCGCGCGGACTCCTCCACGGCGGGATGCTCGACGGCGCTGATCGCCACCCGGTCCAGCCGCGGGTCAGCCGCGCGCCGGCCCAGCGCGATGCCCTTGACGGCCAGGTTGTCGGCCTCCGTGCCGCCGGAGGTGAAGATGATCTCGCCCGGGCGGCAGCCCAGGGCCGCCGCCGTTGCCGCCCGTGCCCCGGCGAGCGCGGCCGCGGCCGCGTCCCCGAGGGTATGGCGGCTTGAGGGGTTGCCGAACTCGCCGCTCAGGTACGGCCACATGGCCTCGAGCACCTCGCGGCGGACCGGCGTGGCGGCTGCGGCATCCAGGAAGATCATGGCGCGCCTCAGCCGCGGGCCGGCGCGGGGTCGGCCCCGGGCCCCGGCGCGCGGCCCGCGGGAACATCCGGCTGGATATCGAGCTGGATGTCGAGGCCAAGATCCAGGGCGGTCACGCTGTGCGTCAGGCCCCCGACCGAGATGAGGTCCACCCCGGTGGCGGCGATGCGGGCCACCGTGGCCAGGTCGACGTTGCCGCTGGCCTCGACCCGGGCCCGGCCGCGCACCAGGGCGACCCCGGCGGCAAGCTCGGCCAGCGAGAAGTTGTCCAGCATGATGGTGTCCACGCCGGCGGCCAGCACCGGTTCGATCTGCTCCATGCTGTCCACCTCCACCTCGAAATGCGTCGTGTGGCCCAGCTGCGCCCTGGCGCCCTGCAGCACCGCCGTAAGCCTCGCCGGGTCTCCCCCGGTGAGCACGGCCAGGTGGTTGTCCTTGGCCAGCACGGCGTCCGAAAGGCTGAAGCGGTGGTTGGCGCCGCCGCCGCAGCGGACGGCGTAGCGTTCCAGCACGCGCAGCCCCGGCGTCGTCTTGCGGGTGTCGGTGATCCGCGCCCCGGTACCGTCCACGAGCGCGACGAACTCCGCGGTCCTGGTGGCGATAGCGCTCATCCGCTGGACCAGGTTCAGTGCAACGCGCTCGGCCAGCAGCACCGACCGGGCGTTCCCGGTGACGCGGGCGAGCGGGGTTCCGGGCGTGAAGGCCGCGCCGTCGGCCACGAGAAGTTCGACGGCGGCGTCGGGGTCGGTCAGTTTCATCGCCGCGGCAAACACCTGCCCGCCGCTGAACACGCCGGGCACCCGGGCGTTCAGCACCGCCGTGGCCTGCGCCTCCGCCGGGATAAGGGTCTGCGAGGTGATGTCCCCGTACGGGGCGTCTTCCTGGAGTGCTGCCCGGAGCACCGCCAGCACAGCGTCCGCAGGGAGAGTAGCTGTCCGGACGCCTGGGGCTGTGGCGGGGGCTGAGGTTGCTGTCATGGCGAGATCCTTTGCATGGGGCGGGTGCCGGCGGCCTGCCGGTCCCGGGACATCGATGATGAGCCGGCGGGACCGGCCTGGGCGGCGTCGGCACGGTGGTGGGCACCGGCCGAAGCTGTCCGTTTCCGCGCCGACGCCACGAGGAGCTCCGCTGCCAGCAGCAGGTTCCGGTCCTCGTGGGCGCCGCTCGTGAAACATTCGTTCCCGTGCTTCTCGCCTTCTGCGGCGGCCCACGCGGCAAGCTGCCCGCCGGCGGCGTCGAGGCCGGCACCGGTGCGCAGCACGCCGGCGGCGCAGGTCATCAGGCGGCCCAGGGCCTCGCGGCTGAAGGGAACTGCGGCATCCGCCGGGGCCGGTGCCGCTTCCGGCAGCGCCGGCCGGGGGCCGGCCAGGACGTCCCGCGGGCGGGGCAGGCGCGGGGCAGGCGCGCGCGGGGCAGGCTC
>JAODMV010000382.1 GCA_025464875.1 Arthrobacter sp.
GGGAACCGCGGGAACCGCAGGAACCGCAGAATCTGCCCCCCGGCCGTCCGGCGTCGACGTCCCTCCGGCGCAGCTCGGCGAGCACCTTCCGGAGGTGGACGGCAGCGCCGCCGCGGCTCCCGCCGTCGTCCTGCCTCCCCTGCCTGCCGCGCCGCCCGCCGCGAGCGGCCCCAGCGCCGCGGACCTGGCCCTCATCCCCGCCCCCGCCGGCACCCCGGAATCCGTGGTCGAGGCCGTGGCAGAGGCGCACCCGGGGGCCCTGGCGGTCGTGCTGCTCAGCGAGCGGCTGGCCAAGGGCATCAACACCAAGTCCGGCAGCTGCCTCAAGGACCTCAGCGACCTGGCACATGAACTGTTCATCGCCCTCAAGGACGCCGAGAACGCGCTCGCCGTCGCGGACCTGCTCAACGTCCTGCCCTTCGACGGCAACCCCGGCCGCTGGGCCTCGGTGGAGGCGTCCCTGGCGCTCTCCAGCTACATCTGCCGCCAGCTGGGGCAGGAAGAACGCGCCGCGGTCTACGAGAAGTTCCTCCGCACGCCCGAGGCCATGGAGACAGACCCGTTCAAGGCCCGCATCAACGCCAAGGTGCGCCAGCGTTCGCTGAACGAGCCGAACCTGTACGACAAGGAAATCTTCCGCGCCATCGACAACTCGAATCCGGACGCGGAACGCGACTGGCGGCTCCTGCGGCTGGAGGCCTTGCTGTTCCTGCGCGCCCACGGCGGCTCGGAAACCATCGGCGCCCCCGAGTTGGAGCGCCGGATCGGCAACGAACTCGAGTCCGTCCGCTCCTGAGGCTGCCGGAGCCCTCCGGGCCAAGCGACGGCCGCCTGCCTCTACCCCGGCATGGCGGGGCCGTTGTAGATTCAGCCCATGACGAACAATCTGAGCGTTGTGATCAACTCCGACGCGCAGCACGTTTGGACCATGCTGCGTGAACCCTCCAAGCTGGCACAGTGGCACGGCTGGGAAGCTGAAGACCAGGCCGCAGAGATCAATGAGATCTATTTCAGCCCCAATGTGGTCGAGGGCGCTGACCACACCTCCCTGGTGGTCGACGGCGGGGACGTGTTCACCCTGACGCCGGTCCCCGCGGGCACGGAGGTCAGCGTCACCCGGGCCGCCGTGGACCACGACTCCGAGTGGGCCGCCTGGGACGAGGACATCACCCAGGGCTGGCTGACCTTCCTCCAGCAGCTGCGCTTCGCCTTGGAGCGGCACCCGCACGGCAGGCGGCGGACGGCCTTCTTCTCCGTGCCAGGCACCGAGGGGTCCGCCATCGACAAGCTCGGGCTCAGCAATGTTCCGGCCCCCGGGGAACCCTACTCGCTCACCCTGGCCACCGGCGAGGAAATCTCGGGCAAGGTGTGGTTCCGCAGCAACCACCAGGTCGGCCTGACCGTGCACAACTATGCCGATCACGGCGAAGGCCTGGTGATCGTGGCGGACCAGTCCGCCGTCCCGGACCTCCGGCCCGAGGGCGGTTCCCTCGTCATCGTCTCCACCTACGATCTGGGCGCCCACGCACTGGAGACCGTCCGCAGCTACTGGGACAAGTGGCGGGCCGAGAACTACCCCACATCGGAGCCGCTGCACTAAGGTCTGGCGGATGTTAGCTGGCACACTGGAACCGTGCCAGCCAATCCTGAACCAGCAGCCTCGCCGACCCAGGCTGCCCGGCAGTCCGAGTTCTCCTTCCGCGTGGGCAAACGCCTGAGCGAAAGCTGCTCACCCTCGCCCGAGCAGGTCGCCGCCAACGGCGGGGACTTTCTGGGCCGCACCGGCATCATCGCCACCCCGCACGGTGAGATCCAGACGCCGGCGTTCATCGCCGTCGGCACCAAGGCCACGGTCAAGTCGGTACTGCCGGAATCAATCGCCGAGCTGGGCGCCCAGGCCGTGCTGGCCAACGCCTATCACCTGTACCTCCAGCCGGGTGCGGAGATCCTGGACGAGGCCGGCGGGCTGGGCGCCTTCATGAACTGGCCCGGCCCCACCTTCACGGATTCCGGCGGCTTCCAGGTGATGAGCCTGGGCTCCGGCTTCAAGAAGGTCATCGACATGACGTCCGTGGACCATTCGGGCCCGGACGACGCCGTCGCGCCCGGCAAGGAACGCCTGGCCCATGTGGACGAGGACGGCGTCTGGTTCAAGAGCCACCTCAACGGCGACCGGCACCGTTTCAGCCCCGAGATCTCCATGAACGTCCAGCACCGGATCGGCGCGGACATCATGTTCGCCTTCGACGAGCTGACCACGCTGCAGAACTCCCGCGGCTACCAGGAGGAGTCGCTGGAACGGACCCGCCGCTGGGCCGAACGCTGCATCAGTGAGCACTTCCGGCTCACTGCCGAGCGCGCCGGTAAGCCGTACCAGGCCCTGTTCGGCGTCATCCAGGGCGCCCAGTACGAGGACCTGCGCCGCAAGGCCTGCCGGGACCTCGGCGCCATGAACTTCGACGGCTTCGGCATCGGCGGGGCGCTGGAGAAGGAGAACCTGGGCACGATCGTGCGCTGGTGCAACGAGGAGCTTCCGGAGAACAAGCCACGGCACCTGCTCGGCATCTCCGAACCGGATGACATCTTCACGGCGATCGAAAACGGCGCGGACACCTTCGACTGTGTCTCCCCGACCCGGGTGGCCCGCAACTCGGCGTTCTACACGCCCACCGGCCGCTACAACCTCTCCGGCGCCAAGTACAAGCGCGACTTCGGTCCCCTGCAGGAGGGCTGCGACTGCTACGCCTGCGCCAACTACTCGCGGGCCTACATCCACCACCTGTTCAAGGCCAAGGAGATGGTCTCGGCCACGCTGATCTCCATCCATAACGAACGCTTCGTGGTGAAACTCGTGGACGACGCCCGGCTGGCCATCGAGGCCGGGAACTTCTTCGAATTCAAGGCCGAGACCCTGGGCCGGTACTACTCCTAGGCCTCGCCTGCCTCGCCTGCCAGAGCCCGCCTCCCAGAGCCCGCCTGCCCCGCCGTTTCGACGGTTCCCTGCGCACTTGACGTTCAGCACCGTCTGACAGGCAGGGAACCGTCGAAA
>JAODMV010000002.1 GCA_025464875.1 Arthrobacter sp.
GCACCCGCCCCGGCCGCATCAACCACCAGGTGGCCCAGTGGGTCCTGCAGCAGGCCTCGGAGCGGACCGACGCCGAGTTCGAAATCGTGGACATCGCCGACTTCAACCTTCCGGTCCTGGATGAGGCTTACCCGGCCGCGTACCAGAACTACCAGAACGACCACACGAAGGCGTTCTCGTCGAAGATCGCAGAATTCGACGGCTACGTGTTCGTCGTCGCCGAATACAACCACTCCATCACCGGCGCGCTGAAGAACGCCCTGGACTACCTGAACGCCGAGTTCAACAACAAGGCCGCCGGCTTCGTTTCCTACGGCTCCAAGGGCGGCGTCCGCGCCGTCGAGCACCTGCGCGGGATCGCCTCGGAACTGCAGCTCGCCCACGTCCGCAACCAGGTCATGTTCTCGATCTTCACCGACGTCGAAAACTTTCAGACCTTCAAACCCACCGAACAGGCCGCATCCGCCCTCACCCCGATGCTCGACCAGCTCCTCCTGTGGACCCGCGCCATGGAGTTTGCCCGCAACGAAGCCCTAGTCGGCGCCAACTAACAGCAGTTGAGCGCCGCGGTGCTCAACAACGCTCGTTCTCGCAAAGCCCCCGGGTCTCCCCCAGGGGCTTTGCCATACCCACGCAAACCTCAAGCAAGCGGCCTCACACAAGGGCGACTGCAGTACTAAGCTTCACCGTGTGATCTCGCGCCCTGCCCCCGAGCAGACGTCGGCTGGACGTCGGCGCGTCGAGCTGGCCGCCGGGGCGGGCATGATCGGAGCAGTCCTTTTCGTGTCCGTCTTCACCGTTTACGGGTGGCTGTACCCGGGCTACTCCTCGACCCGCATGTTCGTCAGCGAGCTGTCCGTCGGCCCGCACGGCTGGGTCCAGATCCTCAACTTCGTGCTGACCGGCACCTTGGTGCTGGCGTTCGGCCGCGGCCTCGCCGCTCACTTCAGCACCGGTGCGGCTTCCCGGGCCGGACCGGTCCTTGTGCAGATCATCGGAGTCAGCCTGATTGCGTCCGGACCATTCATCACAGACCCGTCGGCGGTGTTCGAGCAATCCAGTGTTCACGGCGTCGTGCACGGCATCTTCAGCGCCCTCGTCTTCACGTTCGCGCCCCTCACTTGCTTCGTCTTCTACCGGCGCTTCCGCCGCGACCCACTTTGGCGCCCCCTGACGGGGTGGACACTGGCCACCGGTGTTGTCCTCACTTTCGGGATCGGGGTGCTCAAGATCAGTCAGCAACCTGGGAGCGGATTCTTCGAGTGGAAGGGCCTGGTGCAGCGCGTTTTCCTCGTCGCGTTCATGACCTGGATCTTCGCGGTCGCATCGCGCCTGCGTCACCACTACCGGCGCCAGGAAGACAGCCCACAAGCGCAGCCATAGCACTAGTGCCTGCGCCTGTGAATCGCGGACCGTGTGTCCTGTGCCGCGTAGCAGAGACGGAAGTAGGGCCACTTCACCGATTCGCAGCACGCGCTCGGCGTGTGGCTGCACGGCCAGCGCATCAAGCTGCTGCGCAGCGAACTGGACCCCGCAAAAGTACGGGTGCTCGACTCCGCCTACTCGGATGGCGCAGCGGCAGGGCACTCGGCAGGTACTGGAGGTGCCCCCGGTCAGGAAGACGTCGGACCAAAGGCCTGAAAGTCGACGGGTTTAGCCGTCGGCATCGCGGGTCTTTGCCGCGTCGTCGGCACGCTGCTTTCCGGGCCCGGACCCTATATCCATGGTCCCGGGAGCACCGTCCTGCATGGTCTGCTCCTCGGCGTCGTCCCGTGCCCGCTCTGCACCCGCGGCCGGGCCACCGGCCCCGCCCCCTGCAGAATGCCGAATCCCGGGCTTCACCCCGGGGGCGACGCGGGAAGCCTGGGCCCTGAGCTCATTGGAAAGATGGGCAACCTGGGCCTTGAGATCGTCAGCAGCGTGCCGGAGACCGGCGGCGGCAGCGTCCATGGCCCGCGCGGCCTGCTCCTGGGAAGGCGCCTTTGCCGTTGGAGTCTCGCCGGGCGTCCGGAGGGCGCGCCACAGGGTGATCCCGCCGGCGAACAGGCCGAGGATCAGCCAAATCTTCCTCGCCGGCCGATCGGTCGGGTGCAGGTCTGGGGCGGGGCCCGCGCTGTCCGCCAGAGCGGGAAGCTTCCGTGCGGCCCGCTCCAGACCTTCATGGAGCCGGGGTGCCGCCCTTTCCGCCCCGCCAGCCAGCTCATCGGCAAGCCGGCGCAGGCCCGCCTGGATCCTCGGGGAGGCAGCCTCCACTCCAGTGTCCATCCCGGACACCGCCCGGTGCAGAGCCGCCACGACCCCCGGCGTGGCCCACTCCTTTGCATGTGCCACCTGCGCAGTGAGACCTTCCTGGAGATGACGGGCCTGAACGGTGCGGGCCGTATGTTCCGATGTTTTGTTCACAGCTGCCTCCCGGGTCCGGTGGTTCACGGGCAAGCGTACGTCCCGCAGGCCTCCAGGAACACCCCTTTCGAATCCGCCATCGCGGCACACAAGCCGGAATCCCACGGCGGAAAGTCACAAGCCGGCGGTGTGCCGCTGCACCGTTCCGGGCCACCCGCGGATGCCTTCCTCCCGCCTTGCCCCCACCGAATCAGCCGCAGCAAATTAGTGATGAATGTGCTTGCCAAGCTGACCCTGTGGATTAAAAGCCGACGCCGGGTCCGTTCCTCCGGCGTCCGATCAGAGCGGGAAATCCGCCGGAGAGCACCGCCCGCGGAAGACCGCGGCATGGCGCCGCACCGCTACCAAGGCCCAAAGCTCCCGAAGCTGACCGGACCCGGTCGGACGTCGCGGCAGACCCGACCGCACCAATGAAGGAAACAGGATAATCAACATCCAAGGAGAGATCATGTTCACCAGGGAAAATATTGACGGGCTTCTCAGCGCCGGCGGGAACGTCCTGGCCGTCGACGGGGACAAGGTCGGTTCCATCGGTCACGTGTACGTGGACGACGATGATGGCCAGCCCACGTGGGTCACCGTCAAAACGGGGCTGTTCGGGACCTCCGAATCGTTCGTGCCACTGGAAGGCGCGCGCACCGTGGGAAACGACATTCGGGTCGCCTATACCAAGGACGAGGTCAAGGGCGCGCCGCGGATGGACGTCGACGGGCATCTGGAGCCCTCCGAGGAGGACCGGCTCTACGAGCACTACGGGCTGGCCGGGCGGACCTACAGCGACATGGCCGGACAGGAACGGATTTCGGCTACGCAGGAACCGACCGAACCGGTGAAGCCGGCTACACCGATGCAGGCCGAACCGAACAAGCCGGCTATCCAGGAACCGACCGCACCAGGGAACCCGCTACGCCGGAACCGCCGGGACGGCCGGGCGCGAGAGTTCCGGCCCGGCCGCCGATGATGCGATGACCCGTTCGGAGGAGCGGCTGAACGTCGGCAGCGAGAGGCAGGAAGCCGGGCGGGTGCGGCTGCGCAAGTATGTCGCCGCAGAAAACGTCACGCAGACCGTTCCGCTGCAGCGCGCAGAGGTCCGGCTCGAGCGCGGACCGATCACCGAGGAGAACCGGGGTGCAGCGATGTCAGGTCCGGATCTGAAAGAGGACGAACACGAGGTGATCCTGCACGAGGAACGCCCCGTGGTCGAGAAGGAAACGGTCCCGGTCGAACGGGTCCGGCTCGGTACAGAAACCGTCGCCGATGAAGCTACCGTCAACGAGGAAGTCCGCAAGGGAAAAATCGACACGGAAGGAACCGACGACACCCGCCGGTAAAGGCACCGCGGACCGGAGACAAGCCCCGGGCCCGGGGCTTGTCTCCATAGTGCACTGGCTCGGAGGCCGCAGCCGGCAGCTTTGGATCTCCCGGGATGTGGCTGTGGCCCTTGACTGCAGGCAGGGCGGACTCCCGCCAGATCCTCGGTGGATGCCGGCCGGGATGCTTTCGGGCTGCCCCTCACAACAGGGGTTTTCGTGCTTCCGCGCCGATCAGGTTTTCAGCGACTTAACGCTCTTTGGTGATTTACCGGGGGACGCGGCCGTGGAGCGGGCAGGCCGCCACTGCCCTGTACTGCCCTGATGCCGGCGCCCCGGGTATGGTGACTGTCCCCTGACGGGCCTGAGGGCAATTGCTGCGGACCGTTCCCTTGTGGACCGGGTATAGGCGCGCGAGATCAAGGCGCCGATCACGGCTCCGGCAACACCGGCTGCCGCAATAATGAGCGGTGTCTGTTGCCCGCCGTCCCCAGGGGCGTGGTGTGGTGCTCTGCGGGATATTTCTCCGAGCCGGCGACGTGTTGACTCGGCGGTGTCCGATGCCCGCTTCCGCGCCGCGGCAAGGCCGCTGCCGGCGCGTGCCTTGACGGAATCGGCCCTTTTCCTGGCTTGTGCCTTGAAGTCGAGCTTGGATGCGAGGGCTTCCACCGTTTCGCCAAGCTCCTCGCGGGTGCGCTCAATATCGTACTGGATCTCCTCAGGTCCGGCATCCTTGGGCGGTTCCGGGTTCGGGGGCGTCACTGGGGTGCTCATGGGTGTCTGTGCTCCTTGATTTCGTCGATATCGCGCTTCACGTTCTCAACTGTCGCCTCCGGGGTGGGTGGGCCTATCTGCTTGACTTCCTTTTTTCCGATCAGTGCTGCGACTCCTGCTGCAATGAACAGCCCGAGGGAAACAATCAAAGCGCTGAGCCAGGCCGGCAGGAGCAGGGACAAGGCCAGGATGACGGTGGCGATCAAGGCGGCGGCGGCGAGAAAGGCGAGGAACCCAGCCGCACCGAAAAGCCCGGCACCGCGCCCGGCGTGTCTGCCCTTTTCCGTGAGTTCGGCTTGGGCCAGCCTCAGCTCATCGCGGACAAGGCGGGAGGTCTGTTGTGAGAGTTGGGTGAGCAGCTCTGACACCGGCTGCTCTTTCGCGTTATTGGATTTCCCGGGGTTGTCCATCAGGTTTCCTCCAGTGCGGCCTTGCTCCTGACCGCCGGGGTTCCTGAGGAGCCGACGGCTCCCGTCAACCTGCCCGTTTCTTCGGTGACGAGCCTTCCGGCGGACACTTTCGCAGGTACGCGTGGTCGGCTTAACGCCCCCCTCGATGCATGCGTTTAGCTACGCGTGCCTAGCCTGAATCTAGCGCTGAACCCCCGGCATGTCACCCTTTTCCCGGAAAGGCCTTCCCCGGTCCGCGTGGCCGGAGAGGCTTATTTCTGTTTCTCTCTTGGGGTAGTTTTGGAAACAGCGGCATGAAGCTCCTGTTGCCCCTGGAGGACAGAGTGTCTCAGAAAACGACCAGCAAGTCAGCCAAACACCTTTACCGCCCGATCGGTCTGGTATCCGGCGTGATCGGCGGGCTCATCGCCAGTCAGGCGTACAGACAAGTGTGGAAGCGCGTCGCCCATAATGACCGGGATGAAGCCCCCAAAGCCCTCAGTACCGGGTATTCCTTGAAGGAAATCCTCATCTCAACCGTCATTCAGGGGGCGATCTACGCCCTCGTGAAGACGATGATCGACCGAGGGGGCGCACGCCTCTTCGAGCGCATGACGGGAGAATGGCCCGGCGAATGAGCCTGAACGCAAACCCGTTGCCGGCTCTGAGCCCCACCACCCTGGCGCTGTCCCCCGGGTGACTCCCGGCGCGCGCAATCGCAGGATTGCCTGCCCCGCTCATGGAAGAAACGATCCTCTGGTCCGGTCTCCGGGCCCGGATTGGCCTTGGCCTGAATGAAGTCGCGGTCCTCCTGGGAGGGTCGTCTCGCCGTGCTGGTCGGAGTCGGTGTTTCCGTCGGTCTCCTTGGAGATGGTGGCGACCAGCGTGCGCGGCAGGATCAGGCACCCGGGGTTGTCCCTGAGCCATTGCCGCGTGGCGGCACTCAGCCGGCCCCTGTTGTCCCTGATGTTAATCTCCATCGATGCCGCCTACCTGTGCAGGCCAAGCAGAAACGCCAGGTGCCCCGAAGCGGTCATGCTCAGGCTACGCCAGCCCTGGCGACATCGGATCTTCAGCTCCGTGGCCAGGGCTGGTCCACCTCCGCACGCACTCCGATGCGCTTGCAGTGAACGACACAGACTTCATCCATGTTGACTTTAGCGACGGCAAACGCGTGCGGGTCTGGCGGCGCGGTCAGCCAGGAACCGGGACGACGTTGGCCGTTGTGGCTAACTTATTCCGACTCTGCACCAGCGAACCTCGCCTCGGATGGTGAATATCGAGTGCCAAACTGGCCGGCCACCCGGCCGGCAAGCACTGGCGAGAATTTACCCAGCAGCGCGGCATTGCATGACTCCGTTTCACCGCCGGAGGACTCCCCCGCCTCGGTCAGGCCGCTGAAGCCTGCTCGGCCGCCCGACCCGCCTGCGCTGGCTGGCTCGGCTCAGTCGCTGCTGCGGCCACCGGTCCAGACGGCGGATCAGGTACGTCAGAGCGCCTGCTCGGGGCCGCTTTCGGTGGGCGCAGATCCCACATTGAATGCGTGGCAACCAGCTGCTCGGGGTAATCCGACGCTATGATCGCCGGATAGGACCGAAGGACGTCCGCCAGTACTCGCACCCTTCCGGCCCGAGGTCAAAGTCGACGTGGTTCAGGAGCAGCAATGGCGGGTTGCCGAGCGTGGCACGGGCGATCTGGAGCCGGGCTCGGTCCGACCCTGACAATGGTTCGCCGCCTCTCTGCAGCATGGTGTGCTCACCCTTTGGCAGTCGCGCCACCTTCTCGGTCAGTCCAACGCGCGCCAGTGCCCCCGCGGGTTCATCCGGGGAAGGTCTGGACGTCGGTAGCGTACTGCCCGGGCAATGGTGCCGCGCTCTGCGAACGCTCCTTTGGCCGCGTAACCCGCAGACCGCGGCGTTCCGCACCGGAAACCGAACGCAGATCCCGGTCCCCGACCCACGTGTCCAGTGGTGGGTCTTCCCGCAGAGCCAGGAGCGCTTCAAAAAGTTCCGTCGCTTCGCCCGGGTCCACGGTCTTGAGAAGAATCCGGTCTCCTGGATAGGCGACGAGGTCAGGCACCAGCCGGTTCCCGCTGAGACGCAGTCCGGATATCCGCACGGTCAGATCGGCTGGGGCCTTCGCTTCCGTGCCGGTCCGGGCCGCCGCACCGGGGTTGTCCGCCGTCGGGTCGCGAGGTTCTTGTTTTGCCGGTTCGGCCGATATAGCCGGTGGGAGGGCTGGGCCGATCATCCTTTTGGCCGCGTTGAAGGATTGGCGGTACTCGGCCACTCGGCCAAGGTCGGTCACGTGGGATGCCAGCAGGCCGATAAGGGTCAGTGCAGCGGCTGTGGTGGCCGTGTGGATCGACAGCCAGGAACCAGTGGCGGCAACGATTGCTACTGTTAGCGCTCCGCTGACACCTGCCGAGGCGCGGATGTAGCCACCTACCCTGGCTCGGTCAATGGCGGCGGCGGCTACCTCGCCACCCACCCGTTGAATCTGTTGGACTTCTCGCCCTTCGCCGCCGGCGGCCCGGACGGAGACGGTGGCTGCCACGGTGTTCGAGACCTGAGCCGCCAGCCGGCCCCTCTTTCTGCGCAGCGTCCTGGCTTTATCGAAGGCCGGCCGCGTAAGTAGTGCCAGTGCCACGCTGAGAATGCACAGCGGAAGTGCCATGGCCACCGCCAGCGGCGGGGACAGAAGCCAGAGCGCGACCGTCGTGCCGACGATCAGAGGTAGGCCCACTGTCACCGGGGCCATGCCCATGGAAACCCTCCTACGCCGCCGGCCGCGGCCAGCAGTCCCGCTACCGCGGTGAGACGAGTCTGATTGCCGGATGCAGTCAACAGGCGAGCCATCAGGAACGCGCTGGCGCCGGATAAGGCCGCCATACCCAGGCCCGTTCCGACCAGGAGCGCCATCAGCTTCCGCCGCTGTCCCACCGGCAGCTTCGGCAGCGCAGGCGCGCTATTGCCCGGTCTGGTCACGTTCATGTCGGAACAGTGGTCGATTGCGTCCTGCTGTCGCGCAGGATTGACACTGCCACCGACGGTTCACACAAAGTGACGGTGTCCAGCACGGGGATATCGATAGCCTCCGAGGCTTCCTGAACAGCCAACGGAGAGGATGTCAAGACGCCAGAGATGGCGGCGACCTCGATATTGGCCGCACGGAGAAGCTGCAGACCAGCTGTGGCTCCGAGGGCATCGGACGATGCAAAGACGACCCGGTCGACGATGGACTGGAAGATCGGGTCGGAAAGCAGACGGCGGGTTTCGCCCTGGTACACCCCATCTGCAATCTCAATGAGGACAACATCCGTGGCCGAATCGGTGAGCGCACTGACCAGACCGGTAAACAGTGCTCGAACTCGGGGGTAGTCCAGCAGAAATGTGGTCGGAACGCCGAAATCGGTGAAATCCAGAACCTTAGCCGCGCCGGCGTCCGTATACATTCCCGAGTCATTGCCGGCCCCCGTGCCGGTCGCCTTACCCGCCGAGACGACCATGCCGGCTGCCGACAATCCCTTGACCAGGCAACTCAGGGCCGTCGACTTGCCCGAGTTCATGGACGTCCCTAACACGGCAATAACCGGCGGACGCCGCCGTGAAGCAATCTCTCGGGCCTCCTCGCACGTGGTTGTGTCCAGCCGGTGCGGAGCCAAGCGGCTGAGATTAAGAACGCCCGCGTCGTCGGCGAGCAGGCCGACCGGGGCGAGCTGGGTAGCCTCGCCCATCGACGCATGGTGGGCGATCACCTGGCCCGCTACGCCACCAGCAGCGACGAGCTGGCACGGGTCCAGATTGGCAGGCACCTTGGCCAGAAACTGGTCAGGCGCATAGCGGTGGCCGTAGGCGACCAGGATTTCATCGCCGACGAACAGGGACTGACGGCGGGACGCCGGGCTCTCCAGTCTGGGGTGCTGGCCAAGACAGACGACCCTGGCCAGCACAATATCTCCCGCGTCAGGTGCCACCCCGGTTCCGTCCGGCAGGAAGAAACCGTCCGCTGAATCCTCTAGTCGCTCGGCCAGGAAGCGAGTCGTATACGCTTTCTTGGCGTGAAGGAGGCGCCGCGGTGTCAGCGGCTCCCGGCGGAGCGAGTCGCTCCCCACGTTCTCCCGCCGGCCAGCGATCGCGTCTTCTGGGGTCAGAGTATGCGCCATGTGGATGCTCCAATGCTGCAACTATTCTCATGTGGTACCCATCACGCTCGTTCGCTAGGACAACACCGAAGGCACACTTTTGCATCCGCTCCGCCGAGGGTGAACCCCTGCAGTTGCTGCGAGGCGCTGACCATCCAGGAGGTAAACGACCCCCGGATGCCCTCAATGTCCCGGATCTTTTCCGGGCACCTGCATTGCCTGCCTGACTAACCTGCGTTGCCTGCCTAACTAACCGGCGCCAAAGGGAGATTCTGACTCACAAGGTCTGATCTCTTCGTTCTCGAAGAATTCGGCATAATTGATCGGACCCGCCCAAGGGGGTGCGTTCCTCGGGAATGGTCAGGCTTGCGCATTTACCCATCATCAGCACCACGACGCACGTGTTTGGCCGATGCCCCCGGGCTTGCCAATGGTCCAAGGTGTCATTTCCAACAGGTCGAACCACGTCAACCAACTTATTCTCGATTGTTCCTCCCCAGAAGTCCACCCCCAGCAATTACTCGCCGAAGCTGCATCGCCTGGGGCATCGGAAGAGTTGCGTGATATCTCGACAGGGTGCCGGCGGCTGCGGGTTCTCCGGCCGAGGCGGCCTTCGCCGAGGAAGCTGATGACCTGGCCTGTCAGGACCTGGCTAGGAGCGTAACGCAGTCCGAGCTGCGCCAGCAGGTTACTTCATGCGGGTATTCGGCGATAATTGTCAGAGAACCTTGGACAGCTCAGGCCGGGCGATTTTCGTGAGTTCTGCCGGTGGGAGGAGTCGTGTCTGCGACATCAGTGAAGCGGGCAACGGGACGCACGGTCGCTGCGGCCCTTCTGTGCCTGACACTGCTGATGGCGGGATGTCAGTCGGTCCCTCCCGGGACATCTGCGTCGTCGGTGCACTTTACCGCCGCGGGTGACATCGGCCTCGGCGCCGAAGCCAGGCAGGTGCTGGACACCGTCGCCGGCCTTCGGCCGCAGTTGAATCTGGCACTCGGTGATTTGGCGTATGAGGCGGGTATCGACCGCGAGTTCT
>JAODMV010000030.1 GCA_025464875.1 Arthrobacter sp.
GAAGACGACGAGGACGGCGTCAAGTTCGTTGACCTCGGCATCGACGGCCGCATCCTTGCTGCCCTGCAGAACGTCGGCTACGAGAAGCCGTCCCCGATCCAGGCTGCAACCATCCCGCTGCTGCTCGAAGGCCGGGACGTCGTGGGCCTGGCCCAGACCGGTACCGGTAAGACTGCAGCATTCGCAGTACCGGCACTGTCCCGTCTGGCCGAGCTCCACGACCTCAACGGCCCGTCCCGCAAGACCCAGGCCCTGGTGCTCGCTCCGACCCGTGAGCTGGCCCTCCAGGTTGCCGAGGCCTTTACCTCCTATGCCAAGCACATCGACGACTTCACCGTCCTCCCGGTGTACGGCGGCTCCGCCTACGGCCCGCAGCTCGCCGGCCTCCGCCGAGGCGCCCAGGTTGTTGTCGGTACCCCCGGCCGTGTCATCGACCACATCGCCAAGGGTTCCCTCGACCTGTCCGAACTCCAGTACCTCGTGCTGGATGAGGCCGACGAGATGCTCCGCATGGGCTTCGCCGAAGACGTGGAGCAGATCTTCCAGCAGACCCCCGCGGGCCGCCAGGTTGCGCTGTTCTCCGCCACGATGCCCAGCCAGATCCGCCGGCTGTCCAAGCAGTACCTCAACAACCCTGCCGAGGTGCAGGTCAAGTCCAAGACCACCACGGGCGCCAACACCCGCCAGCGTTACCTGCAGGTCATGGGCCCGCACAAGCTGGACGCGCTGACCCGCATCCTCGAGGTCGAAGAGTTCGACGGCGTCATCGCCTTCGTGCGGACCAAGATGGCGACCGAGGACCTGGCCGACAAGCTGCGGGCACGCGGCTTCCAGGCTTCCGCCATCAACGGTGACATCCCGCAGCAGCAGCGCGAGCGCACCGTCGAGGCACTGCGCGAAGGCAAGATCGACATCCTCGTCGCCACCGACGTCGCTGCCCGTGGCCTTGACGTCGAGCGCGTCAGCCACGTGGTCAACTACGACATCCCGCACGACACGGAGTCCTACGTCCACCGCATCGGCCGCACCGGCCGCGCTGGCCGTTCCGGTGACGCGATCCTCTTCATGACGCCGCGGGAGAAGTACCTGCTGCGTTCCATCGAGAAGGCGACCCGCCAGCCGGTGGAGCAGATGCACCTGCCGACGGCCGAATCGGTCAACACGCTGCGCCTGGGCAAGTTCGCCGAGAAGATCACCGAGACGCTCGTATCCGAGGATGTCTCGGCATTCCGCGACCTCATCGCCTCCTACGAGGAAGAGCACAACGTTCCGGCGTCGGAGATTGCGGCAGCACTGGCCGTCATGGCCCAGGGCGGCCAGCCGCTCCTGGTCAAGGAACTGCCCGCCGCTCCTGAATTCCAGAAGCGCGAGCGCTCCAAGGACGGCTTCGGCTCCCGCGGCCCGACCCGCACCCTGACCGAGGGCAACGCCACCTACCGGATCGCCGTCGGACGCCGTCAGCGCGTCATGCCGGGTTCGATCGTTGGCGCCATTGCCAACGAAGGCGGCATCTCCTCGGCCCAGATCGGCGGCATCGACATCCGCTCGGACCACTCCCTGGTGGAGCTCCCGGCGGACCTGAGCCCCGAGCAGCTGCGCGCCCTGTCCCGCACCCGGATCGGCGGCGAGCTGATCCACCTCGAGCTGGACAACGGCCGCAAGCCTTCCGGTGGCGGCGGTGAGCGTGGCGGTTACTCCGGTGGGGGCAGCCGCGGTGGTTACTCCGCGGGCGGCGAGCGTGGCGGCAACTTCAAGGGCTCGGGCGGCTTCAAGCGCGAGTTCCGCAAGAGCGACGGCGAGCGCTCCTCGGCCGACCGCGGCGGGCGCTCCTTCAGCGAACGCTCCGAGCGCGGCGTCTCCTCCGACGCGGCCCGCAAGCCCCGCCACGAAGGCGGACAGCGCGACTTCAAGCCTCGCGGCAAGTGGTAGCCAGCAGCTGCTAAGCACTAGCTCCAACTAAGAACGGGTCGGCCATCAGCCGGCCCGTTCTTGTTTTTTAGTTCGCTTCATCACATCCGGCCCTGGGCCCGCCCGCCGGGCGCGGTTTCCGTGGTGCCCCGGAGCCCCAAATCGCCCGGATTCCCGGCGATTTGGCCGGAATGGGGCCCGCGGGACCGCCGATTTGTTGGTAGGCGTATCTTCCGGTAAAGTATTTACTCGTTGCCCCCCTAGCTCAGTGGTAGAGCGCGTTCTTGGTAAGAACGAGGTCACCGGATCGATTCCGGTGGGGGGCTCTGAATGAGGGCCTGTGTCAAGGCGGTTTTGACCGGCTGAGCACAGGTTTTCCTCATTTATGGCGGTGTAGCTCAGTTGGTTAGAGCGCACGACTCATAATCGTGAGGTCGGGAGATCGAGCCTCCCCACCGCTACAGTTTCCGCAGGCCAGAGGCGTAAAGCTTCTGGCCTGCTTCTGTTTTAAGCGCAGGGTTGACTTGAACCAGACAGTGAGCAACGCTGTGCGAAGCTTCAGCAGCTTGGAATTCTTGAGGACTGCCCGTTCGAGGCCGCGCAGCGGACGTACAAACTGGAATGCCGCGCAAAGCGTTCAAGTGAATCAGGCAATCACTGGAAGGACGTCGTCGTCGATACAACCCGGTCCAGTGCGTCAGCAACTTCGGTGTGAACAGCCTTGCGTCCTATATACACGCCCTGAGTCATGGACACTTGGGCGTGGCCGAGCTGGTCGGCACCGACCCGCGCTGAGAGCCCCTGAGCGTCCGGCAGGGTCGCCAGCGTCTTCCGGAAGGTGCGTGAGGTCACCCAGTCCAATGTGAGGCAGCTGCGGGCCGTGCGCCACTGCTTGTGCACGGCGGACGGATCGCGCAGGGCGCCGAGCGCGGACGGGAACACGACGCCGTGCAGGTTGCCCAGCGCGGCGACCTGGCGGCCCATGAGGATAGTGATGGCGAAGGCCGGCAGCGGCAGCACGCGCATCCCGGCTTCAGTCTTGGTGAAGCTCTCCCGGATCATGCCCTGCCCGGGGATGCGGTTTAACATGCCCGTGATCGCCCCTGTCTTGGCGGTGCCGATGTCCTGCCACCGGATGCCCAGCACCTCGGAGATACGGGCGCCGGTCGCGGCGAACATCGTCACGACGTCCGCCAGATTGGCCGCACTGCAGTATTCGCTCAGCGTTTGCCGCGGCGTGACCTTATGGGCCGGGTTCGGTACGACTTGGGGGGCGGCATGGCATCCGGGATGCCGCGGAGCTCATCGGGGGAGGGGGCCCGGGCCGGCTTGGGTTCCATCTTGATCGTGCCGACGCCGCGGACACGCCGAACCTAAAGGTGCCGTCCCCGCAGCATTGGGGGAACCTGCGGGGACGGCACCTTCAAAAGCTACCGTGGAACAGGACCCGGTTTCAGGCTTTGGGAAAATCCTTCGGAAATCCTTACATTCCCTCGCCACGGGCTTGAGGGCTGTGCGACATAGAAGGTCAAGGGCCCGCAGGCATGGTCACAATGTGCCAGACGCGATGGGTGGCATCTTTGAGCATGCGGAAGATTCCCCTCCGGACGGCGACAAGTTCGCCTCGCCTTGTCCTGACGGCGAGGGCTACCGGCAACGGTAGCCCAACGCCTTCGGCCGGGCCGGCATTAGGACGATTCGCAGAAGCCGTCCGCACGGATGAGGTCAACTATTTGTTGCGCCTGTTCGCCGGTTAGAACCCGCGTGGAGCCGTTGCCGAAGCGCTTGGCGGCATTGTCGGCAATCGTAGCGGCGTCCTTTCCGGCCTGGATGTCCCCGCGGCACCGCAACGGGTCGGGCCGGCCGCCGGGACCAGGGTCACTGAGCCGCTCTCGATGCGGTCCCGCAAGCGGAACCCGTCTCGTGGCGACGCCACGGCGAGCGTCGGGTAGGGGCAACACAATTGGCTCTTTTTGCCGGGGCCGTGCGGGGCTACCGTGGAACCACGGGCAGGCAACGCGGCGGCCCCACCCCTGAGGCGGGGAGCTGTAGCCGTGGGCTCCCGAAAGCACAGGCCTGCTCCCACGCGGCCAGGGCTCCTGGCTGCGGCGCTCCCTGTACTGCCCGGGACTGACTGACCGCCCGACAGGGCCAAACCCAAGGGACTACCGGCATGAGCACCCCACAGACCGTACTGGCGATTGGCGGGACCTCCGGCATGGGCCGGGCAACCGCGCAACTCCTCGCCGCACGTGGCGACGCTGTCATCGTCGCCGGACGCAGCCGCGCACGCGCCCAGGGTGCTGCCCGCGAGATTGGTGGCTCGGCGACCGGTATCGAGATTAATCTCATCAACATCCTGAGCATAGAGGCAGCAGCGGCGGAGACCGGGCCCATCGACCACCTCGTGCTCTCCGCTGCCGACCTGAGCTACGCGCCCTTCCGGGAACTGGCCATTTCGGATGCCCGGAACGTTTTCGAATCCAAGTTCTGGGGGTACTACCGTGCCGTCCAGGTCTTCGGGCCGCAGTTGCCGAAAACAGGCAGCATCACCTTCTTCTCCGGCGTCGCCGCCGACCGCCCCGCCCCTGGCACGGTCGCGGTCACCACGGTCAATGCCGCCATCGAGGGCCTGACCCGCGCACTGGCCGTCGAACTTGCCCCTGTGCGCGTTAATGCTGTCAGTCCGGGCACGGTCGACACCGAAGCGTGGTCCCACCTCAGCGACGAGGACAAAGCGTCCGCTTTCGAGCAGCAGGCCCGATCCCTGCTGGTCGGCCGCGTGGGCCGGCCGGAGGACGTCGCTTCCACGGTCGCGCACCTGATCGATAACGGCTTCACCACCGGAACTATCCACCATGTCGACGGGGGAGCCCGTCTCGTCTGACTTCCCCGTGCCAATCCCCAACCGGGGGATCCCACGGACGTCCCTGTACCTATCACTACGACTCCGAGGGCGATGGGGGGCGAAGTGACCAGGACTACGAGTTGGGCGCTTGTACTTGCGGCGATGGCCGTAATGATATTGGTGCTGATCTGGGTTGCGATGCGGCCAGTAGCCATAACCCTTGTCGCCCCGCCACGACGCGGCATGCTCAGGGCGGTCACACGGGAATCCATCCCACAAATCGCCATGACAGTCGTAGGTGATTGGATCGGCAACGGTAAGTTGACTTACTAAATTATTGGCCTTATGTTGGGACTGTCCTTCCCGCAACCCCCCAAAGCCGGGCAGGACGGTCTAACAGAACGCCCCCGCACGAGCCCCTCCAGAGTTGGCGCGGGGGCGTTCTGGTGCCCGGCGGCCGATTGGGCAATGGCGCCTTCCCGCTCAAACTTGCGATTAGCCACGACCCCCCTTTCGGGCGCTGCCGGGGAGGCACCCCCGGGAATCTCGCCACCGGTGGTCAACGCCCCATCTTCTACTTGTTGCCCGGCTTGGGCCCCTGCGCATCCCGGCATCGAACGAGCCGACCTGCGCTTTCGCGCCCAACCCGCGAAGGCTGGCCCCACCGCTCTGGGACGATCGAGCCAGCCTTTGCGGGAACCGACATTCGGGGTTAATGCCGGGCGGCCCGCCCCCAGCGAGTTGCCGGGCCACATCCCCAGGTAAGAGTAAACTCTCGATCCTTGGGCTTTCCTTGGGCCGCATGCGCGGGTGCTGTGATGGCGCATGGCATCGTCTAGGCCCGCCGGCGAAACCGATAACTGCGCACGCCTGCGGCGTCCCGGTGGACACAGTTCCGTAATTATCCAGACGGTGGAATATGCTCCACACATCATCTTCAGCTGCATCTGACGCAGCACTATCAAAAGGAATGCCCATGGGGGGTCCCAAAAAACGGCTTTTCGCCGCGCTTACGACAATTACGATTGCTGCCGGCGTGCTTGTGTCCGGCATGCAGCCCGCGGCCGCAGCAACAACCACGACTCCATCCTTCCTGTTCGGCGGACTGGCGGTGATGCCGCCGACGAGCACGGCCTATGACCGGTCCCTGTTCAACCACTGGGTGGACGCCGATGGTGACGGGTGTGATACCCGCTCTGAAGTTCTCATGGCAACATCGCTTGTCCCGGCCACGACCGGAGCCGGTTGCACGGTCACCGGGGGGCAGTGGTACTCCTGGTACGACGGGGCCACCTGGACGGACCCGTCCAGTATTGACATCGATCACTTGATTCCGCTCGAAGAGGCCTGGAAGTCAGGCGCGTGGGCCTGGACGCCGGCCCAGCGCCAGGCGTTTGCCAACGAGCTTGTCTTCTCCGGCACCCTGCAAGCCGTGACCGACACGGTCAACCAGTCGAAGGGGTCCCGGGACGTCGCGGGCTGGCTGCCGGCGCTGGACCAGTGCCGGTATCTCTCGGAGTGGGTCGCCGTGAAGTGGCGCTGGAACCTGAGCATCGACAGCAGCGAGCAGGGGGAACTCAACCAGAGGCTCAACGGGGGCGCCTGCGGGCAGCAGGCAATGGCCATGCCCGGAAAGGCCGACACGGCCGTGGCCCCGCAAACGGGCCAGTTTCCGACTTCGGGCGCGATCGGCGCGAAATACGCGACAGCGTCCGGCGTCCTCGGAACGACCACTTCCGGCGAGACGGCAGGCCGTAACGGCGGCTTCTACCAGCTGTTCGAGCGGGGCACCGTCGCCTGGACCGCGGCGGCGGGCACGTACGCAGTAGTTAATGGCATCAACACCGTGTGGACCGGCATCGGGGCACAAAACAGCGACCTCGGCTACCCGACCTCGGACGAGTACGCACCCATGGCCGGCGGTGTGATGCAGAACTTCCAGTACGGAAAAATCTCCTGGAACCCGGCCACGGGCTCCCGGATCACCAAGGGCGGCATCGGGGTGACCTGGGACAACGCCGGCGGTCCGCTGAGCGGTCTGGGATACCCGACGACGGATGAGTACTCGCCCATGTCCGGCGGGATCATGCAGGGCTTCCAGTACGGCAAGATCTCCTGGAACGCCGTGACCGGTTCGCGGATCACCAAGGGCGGCATCGGAGCAACGTGGGACCAGGTCGGCGGACCGACCAGCGGCCTGGGCTACCCGACGACCGACGAGTACGCCACCGCCCATGGCGGCATCACGCAGGCCTTCCAGTACGGCCAGATCGTCTACTCACCCGCGACGGGTTCGCGCTTCATCAAGGGCGGCATCGGCGCCGTCTGGCTGGCTGCGGGAGGCCCGAACAGCTACCTGGGGTATCCGGCGACCGACGAAATCGGCGGGCTGGTCTCCGGCGGCGCCAAGCAGGTCTTCCAGCGCGGACAGGTCATCTGGTCACCCCGCGCCGGTGCCCGCATTCTGACCGGCGGCATCGAGGCAGCTTGGGCCGGGCAGGGCTCGGAGCGCGGGCGACTGGGCTACCCGACGACCAATGAGTACGCGGTGAGCGGCGGCGGCTTCGCGCAGGACTATCAAGGCGGTCGGATCACCTGGCGGCCCGGCAGCATGAGGGTTGAGTACGCGGGCGGTTCCAACACGCCGGCTCCGGCGCCTGCGCCTAAACCCGCACCGGCTCCGGCGCCTAAACCGGCACCAAAACCGGTTCCCGTCTACGCCAACTGCGCAGCCGTCCGCGCCGCCGGCGCCGCGCCCATCCGTGTGGGTCAGCCCGGCTACAGCCGCACTCTCGACCGTGACGGCGACGGAGTGGCCTGCGAGTAAGGCCAGTCTGTGGTCCGCACCGCGCGGACCGGTCGAACGCCCCGCCAACAGCATGTTGGCGGGGCGTTTCACTGTCTCGAACACCTGGTTGATGTGGGCCTTTGGACACTACGTGGTTGATATCCCGGCCACGGCGACGTACACGGCGATGAGCGCCATGGGTGCCCTGCTGAGGGCTGACGGGGCGACGGAAAGAGTGGTCCTGCCCGGCAGGACTGAAATAGGCCACAATGGGTCCATGACGCGAATTGCTATCATCGGCGGCCACGGCAAAGTCGCCTTGAAACTGTCGCCGATTCTTGCCGCGGAAGGGCACGACGTCACGTCCATCATCCGGAACCCGGATCACCAGGCCGACGTCGCCGCCACGGGTGCCACTCCGCTCGTCCTTGACGTCGAACAGGCGTCGACGGCGGAAATCGCCGATGCCCTCCGAGACCACGACGCCGTGGTGTGGTCCGCCGGCGCCGGCGGCGGAAACCCGCAACGCACCTACGCCGTGGACCGGGACGCCGCCATTCGCTCGATGGACGCCGCCGGCCAGGCGGGCGCGGGACGCTACGTGATGGTCTCCTACCTCGGCTCCCGACCCGACCACGGGGTCCCTGCGGACGACCCCTTCTTCGCCTATGCCGAGGCCAAGGCCGCCGCGGACTCCTACTTGCGCGGCACGAGTCTGGACTGGACCATCCTCGGGCCCGGCCGGCTCACGGACGGGCCAGGCACCGGCCTGATCGACGTCCATCCCGACGGCAGCTGGCAAAGCGCCGACACTTCCCGCGCCAATGTGGCCCTTGTGGCAGCGGCGGCGCTGAAAATTCCGTCCACCACCGGGCGCAGGATCGAGTTCCGCGACGGCGCCACGCCCATCGAGACAGCCTTGGAGGCCGCGGCATAGGAGGCCTCCGAAAGACGGTTCGGAGGCTGCTCACGCCGGCCGTCGCCCTACCCGGCCGGAGCGGCCAGCTGCAGCTCCAGGGCATTCGCCTCGACGTAGTCCAGGGCATGGCGGATGGCGCCCACTGTGACGATGGCATCGCCCAGCGGAGAGACCGTTACCCGGGGCGGAGTCACGGTGAAACGGGGGAGCAGGGCCGTAATTCCGGGCAGAAGCACGCCGGCAGAGTCGGCGACGGCGCCGCCGATCACCACCTGCTCGGGGTTGATCAGGCTTGCGATGGAGGCGATGACCCGCGCCATCCGCTCCGAAATCCGCTCCAAGATCTCCAGGGCCGCGGGATCCCCGGCGGCGGCGTCTTCGAACACCCGCCGGGCGCTGGCTGACGGGCCGCCGCCCGCTGCAGACCACTGCCTCGCCAGGCTCGCGATGCCGTCGCTGGATCCCACCCCCTCAACCATGTCCAGGTAGCCCATTTCGCCGGCCGCGCCGCCGCGGCCATGGAGCAGGCGGCCGGACTCCATCACCCCGGCGCCCAGGCGTTCGCCCGCAAGGAGCACGACGAGGTCGTCCACGCCGGCGCCGGAGCCGCGCCACCGTTCGCCGAGGGCGGCGAGGTTTGCGTCGTTCTCCAGCAGTACGGTCCAGCCGTGCAGCCCCTTGAGCGCCGAGCGCAGCCCGACGTCGAAAAGGCTCCAGAAGTGCTGGGATGCCAGCACCTTTCCGTCCCGGTCCACCGGCGCGGCGATGCCGGCACCTACCGCCAGCACCCTGCCGGGGTGTGTTCCGGCGGCCTTCAGCGCCCGGCGGCAGGCCAGGTCCACGGCGCCGATCCGTTCCTCCGCGGGGATATCGGTGGCCCGGAACCTTTCGCTGGCGCGCCCGAGGACCGTGCCGCGGAGGTCCGCCACGGCCGCGGTGGTGGTCGCCGCCCCGATGTCGATGCCGAGCACGTAGCCGGCCTGCTCGTTGAGGCCGAACCGCCGTGCCGGCCGACCCTTCCCGGGACTGCCGGCCGCCAGGGGGCTGTCGAGTTCGCGGATCCAGCCGCGCCGGATCAGGTCTTCGCAGACGGCAAGAACGGAGGCCCGGGTCAGGCCGGTCCGGGCCATCAGCTCGGTGCCGGTGGCCAGATCGGTGCTTCGGATAAAACCCAGCACGGCCTGCGCATTGACCCGGCGCAGCAGCTGCGGAGTGCCGGCGGCAGCCTGCGGCATCAACTCTTGACCTCCCCTGTATCCCGAACCATAATTGTTCAGGCAATATATTTACCTTGTATCTAAAATGTAAGTTCCAATATACGTTGCGCCGTGAAGCTCAGGAAGCCCGCATGAAACACCCCGGCACGGCACCCCAAGCCCGCACCGAGCCCCGAAGGATCACGCCTTGTCCCACACCGCCACGCTGGCAACCCTGTCCGGTTCCGACCTCGCAGCCGACCCCAACTGGTGGCGTCAAGCATCCGTGTACCAGATCTACCCGCGCAGCTTTTCGGACTCGAACGGCGACGGCCTGGGCGACCTGTTGGGCATCACGGCCAAGGTGCCGTACCTGCAGGAACTCGGGATCGACGCCGTCTGGCTGAGCCCGTTCTACCCCTCCGCCCTCGCCGACGGCGGCTACGACGTCGACGACTACCGCGGCGTGGACCCCCGGCTCGGCACGCTGGACGACTTCGACGAGATGTCCGCCGCGCTGCATGCCGCCGGCATCAAGCTCATCGCCGACATCGTCCCCAACCACTCCTCCGACCGCCACGTGTGGTTCCAGGAGGCACTGGCCTCACCCAAGGGGTCCGCCGCGCGGGACCGGTACATCTTCCGGGACGGCAAGGGCGAGAACGGAGCGCTGCCGCCGTCCGACTGGGAGTCCGTGTTCGGCGGCCCCGCCTGGGAACGGATCACCGAGCCCGACGGCAGGCCCGGCCAGTGGTACATGCACATCTTCGCCAAGGAGCAGCCGGACCTGAACTGGTCCAACCGGGAAATCCGCGACGACTTCCTCAAGACCCTGCGCTTCTGGTCCGACCGCGGCGTGGACGGCTTCCGCGTCGACGTGGCCCACGCCCTGACCAAGGATCTCACCGAGCCGCTGCTGTCCAAGGTCGAGCTCAGCCCGGCAGGATCCGGTGCGGACGGCCACGATGACGGCTCGCACCCGTTCTGGGACCGCGACGAGGTCCATGAGATCTACGTGGAATGGCGTGAGGTCTTCAACGAATACAACCCGCCGCGCACCGCCGTCGCCGAAGCATGGGTCCACGCCAGCCGCCGCGGCCGCTACGCCAGCCCCGAGGGCCTCGGCCAGGCGTTCAACTTCGACCTGCTGCAGGCCGACTTCGCCGCCGACGAGTTTCGAGAAATCATCACCCGCAACCTGGCTGAGGCGACTGAGTCCGGCGCCTCGTCCACCTGGGTCTTTTCCAACCACGACGTCGTCCGGCAC
>JAODMV010000034.1 GCA_025464875.1 Arthrobacter sp.
GCGCTCGATGCCCTGACCCGCATCAAGATGCAGGACCTGCTGCTCGACATCCACCGCGCCGAGCCCACCACGGTGCTGCTGGTGACGCACGACGTCGACGAGGCCCTCCAGCTGGCCGACCGCATCATCGTCCTGGGCACGCAGACCGGAGCCACAGGCACCGGCACGGGCACGGGCACGGAGGCTGGCGCCGCCGCGCCCGGCGCCACGATTGTGCGCACCGTCGTCGTGCCCGGGGAGCGCCCGCGTGAGCGCGCCTCTGCGGAACTGGCCCGAATGCGGGCTTCGCTTCTGGAGAGCCTGGGCGTCAACGCCCACTAGCCGAGGCCCCGACTCCTTCCTCCGATCAGCCGGACGCACCCAGGTGCGGGCGCGTCCGTCTGCTCCATCCTTTCCCCCACCGTCAGCACCGTTCCAAAGGATCCCCATGCCGTTCGCACGCAAGACCACCCGCCGCTCCATCCTGGCCGCCGCCACCGTTTCCGCCGCCCTCGTCCTCACCGGCTGCGTCGCCGGGGAGGGCTCCGGCGGCACACCGGCAGCCAGCGGCGCCGCCGAGAGCGGCACGCTGAACATCGACTTCGCCACCTACAACCCGCTGAGCCTCGTCATCAAGAAGCAGGGCTGGCTGGAGGCCACGCTGAAGGACCAGGGCGTCACCGTCAACTGGGTCCAGTCCGCAGGGTCCAACAAAGCTAACGAGGCCCTCCGCTCCGGAGCGATCGACGTCGGCTCCACGGCCGGCTCCGCGGCACTGCTGGCCCGGGCCAACGGTTCGCCGATCAAGACCATCAGCATCTACTCCCAGCCCGAGTGGGCCGCCCTCGTGGCGAAGCCCTCCGCGGGCATCACCACCGTGGCCGACCTCAAGGGCAAGTCCGTGGCCGCCACCAAGGGCACCGACCCGTACTTCTTCCTCCTGCAGTCCCTCGCCGAGGCGGGCCTGTCCGCCACGGATGTCACCGTGCAGAACCTGCAGCACGCGGACGGCCGCGCCGCCCTGGAGAACGGGTCCGTGGACGCCTGGTCCGGCCTTGACCCGATCATGGCCGGCGCGGAGCAGAAGGGCGCGAAGCTGTTCTACCGCAACCTCTCCTTCAACACCTACGGCTTCCTGAACGCCACCGAATCCTTCCTGAAGAACAAGCCGAAGACCGCCCAGGCGGTCGTCAACACCTATGAGAAGGCACGCGCCTGGGCCGCCGCTAACCCCGAAGAGACCGCGCAGATCCTGGCCGAGGTAGCCGGCCTGGACCTGGCCGTCGCCAAGACCGTGGTCCTAGAGCGCAGCAACCTCGACGTCAACGCGGTACCCGGCGAAGCGCAGCGCAAGGTCCTGGCCAAGATCGGCCCGACCTTCGTTGAGACCGGCGATGTGGCCAGCCAGCAGCAGATCGACACCGCAGTGGCCACCATTCTTGATGACTCGCTGGTGACAAAGGCGGATCCTTCCGCCGTCAAGGACTCCTGATGACCCATCTCGGAAATCCTTACCTCACCGGCAACAGTGTTGCGGACGGGCGCGCTGCAGCCGTCCCCGCAACCCCAGCAGACGCCGCCCAGCCGGGCTCGCCCGAATCGGGCCCGAGCGGCTCCCCGGCGAACGGATGGTCCCCCGCCGGGATCCTGGCCAACGGCTGGGCGCGTCTGCTACTTGGGCTGATCATTCCCGCGGCGGTGCTGACGGCATGGCAGCTGTCCACCGCCGCCGGGATCTTCAGCGTCGTGCAGCTCCCGCCGCCGGGCATGGTGCTCGAAGCCGGCGTCGACCTCCTCCAGCGCGGGCAACTGGGCCAGCACATCGCGATCTCCACCCAGCGCGTGCTGCTCGGCTTCGCCGCCGGCGCGGCGTTGGGACTGGTGTTCGGCTCCCTCGTGGGACTCTCGAAGTTCGCCGATGCCCTGCTGGCCCCGACCGTCGGCGCCCTGCGCGCGGTGCCCTCGCTGGCCTGGGTGCCGCTGCTGATCCTCTGGATGAAGATCGGCGAGGACTCGAAGATCACGCTGATCCTGATCGGCGCGTTCTTCCCCGTCTTCACCACCGTTTCCCTGGCCCTGCGCCACGTGGACCGGAACCTCGTCGAAGCGGCGCGGGCGTTCGGCCTGAAGGGCGTGAAGCTCCTGACCACCGTCCAACTGCCGGCCGTGGTGCCGGCGGTCTTCTCCGGACTGCGCCTGGCGCTGGCCCAGGCCTGGCTGTTCCTGGTCGCCGCAGAGCTGATCGCGTCCTCGATGGGGCTCGGCTTCCTGCTGACCGATTCGCAAAACAACGGACGCACGGACCGGCTCCTGCTGGCCATCGTGTTGCTTGCCGTCATCGGCAAGATCACCGATGCCCTGCTGGGCCTCGCAGAGAAATGGGCGGTAAAACGATGGGCCTGAGCGTTCCCACCCTCACTAACGCAAGCAATGGAGCCACCCCCGTCACCGAGGAAGAACGCATCGCGTTCTGGGAGGACGCTGCCCTCCGCCTCGACTGGGAGGAGACGCCGGGCAGCAAGCCCTGGCACACCGCGCACCGCCGCGTCCCGGCCGATGTCGAGGCGGGCAGGGGACCTGCGATCAGCTGGTTCGAGGGCGGCAGGCTAAACGTCGCCCACAACTGCGTCGACCGCCATGTCGCCGCGGGGCGCGGGGACAAGGTGGCCCTCCACTTCGAGGGCGAGCCGGGCGACCGCCGCTCCATCACGTACGCCGAGCTGCAGCGTGAAGTCTCCAAGGCCGCCAACGCCCTGCTGGCGCTGGGCATCACCAAGGGTGACCGGGTGGTCATTTACCTTCCGGTCATCCCGGAAACCATCATCATCACCCTGGCCGTGGCCCGCCTCGGCGCCATCCACTCGCTCGTCTTCGGCGGCTTCTCCGCCGAGGCGCTCAAGTTCCGGGTCGAGGACACGGGCGCGAAGCTGCTCGTCACCACCGACGGGCAGTTCCGCCGCGGGGTCGCCGTGCCCGTCAAGGACAACGCGGACGCCGCCGTCGCCGGGGACAACGCGATCGAGCACGTGCTGGTGGTCAACCGCACCACCGCGCCGGAACTGCTGGATACCGTCCCGATGACCGAGGGCCGCGACGTGTGGTGGCATGACGTCGTCGGGCGGGCCTCCGAAAACCACGCAGCGGAGGCCTTCGACGCGGAGACGCCGCTGTTCATCATGTACACCTCCGGTACCACAGGCAAGCCCAAGGGCCTGGTGCATACCTCCGGCGGCTACCTGACGCAGGCGTCCTGGAGTTACGAGCACCTCTTCAGCAACCCGGACCCGGCCCTGCGGGACCAGGACGTCCACTGGTGCACGGCCGACCTCGCCTGGGTCACCGCCCACACCTACGAGATCTACGGCCCGCTCTCCAACGGCGCCACCCAGGTGATTTTCGAGGGCACGCCGAACACCCCGCACCCGGGCCGGCACTTCGAGATCATCGAACGCTACGGCGTGACGCAGTACTACACCGCGCCCACCCTGGTCCGCTCCCTGATGGGCTGGTTCCCGGACGGCGTTCCGGCCAGCTACGATCTCTCCTCCATCCGCCTGCTCGGCACGGTCGGCGAGGCCGTCAACCCGGAGGCCTGGCGCTGGTTTCGGGAGAACGTCGGCGCCGGCACCGCCCCGGTCGTGGATACCTGGTGGCAGTCCGAAACCGGCGCCACCATCCTCTCCCCCGCCCCGACCGACACCGAGTTCAAGCCGGGCTGCGCAGCCCGGCCGCTGCCCGGCGTCGGCACCCGGATCGTGGACGAGGACGGCAACACCGTGCCGCCGGGCGTCCAGGGTTTCATCGTGGTGGACGCCCCCGGCCCCGCCATCGCCCGGACCGTGTGGGGCAATCCGCAGCGGTACTTCGATTCGTACTGGCGCCAGTACGCGGTGCAGGGCTGGTTCCTCGCCGGGGACGGCGCCAAGTACGACGACGACGGCGACATCTGGATCCTGGGGCGGGTGGATGACACCCTCAACGTCTCCGGGCATCTGCTCTCCACCATCGAGATCGAGTCCGCCCTCGTCTGCCACCCGGACGTGGTGGAGGCCGGGGTGTGTCCGGTCGCCGATCCGAAGACCGGCCACGCGGTCGTCGCGTTCGTGGTGCTCAAGGATTCGGTTCGCGAGGACATCGCCGCCGAACTCCGCAACCACGTCGCCCGGCAGATCGGCCCGATCGCCAAGCCGCGCGACATCGTCGTGGTCCCCGATGTGCCGAAGACACGAAGCGGCAAGATCATGCGGCGGCTGCTCACCCAGCTCTTCGAAGGAACCACGCTGGGCGACACCACCTCGCTCCAGAACGAACCGGCGATAGCCGGCATCCAGGACGTCCTGCGCGAACGCGTCGCGGCCGTCTCCCCCGCAGCAAAATCTGTCCAGAAGTAAAGGAAATACCATGACCGACATCAACAACGTTGCCCGTCTTTCCGAGCCGCTCAAGTTCGCCTACTGGGTTCCCAACGTGTCCGGCGGCCTGGTGGTCTCCACCATTGAA
>JAODMV010000177.1 GCA_025464875.1 Arthrobacter sp.
AAGTCGGCCTCGAGGATGGCCCGCGCCGCAGCGTAGTCGGCGCTGTTGTAGTAGGTCCGCGCTACAACCGATCGGGCCGCCATCTGCAGCTCGGGATCCTTGACCAGCGATGCGGCCTTCCGGGCCAACTCGTTTTCGTAGAGCCGACTGGCCAGGACAGCGGCCCTCAGCAGTTGCCGGTCCTCAACCTCCGCTCCGCATTCCATCGACCAGCTCACCTGGCGCAGCAGCCCCTCGGCCGACGTCGGCTCCCGGTCCATGAGGCGCAGGAGGCTGTGCCGAAGCTGGAGGCTCCGGGCCGGGGAAATCAGGTTCCGCAGGGTGTCCCCGTACACGGCGTGCCACAGCCGCAGCTCGGGACGTGGCGAGGCAGTCACGCGGATCAGCTCGTGTTCGATCAGTGCCTCCACCACCTGGTCACCGACCACGGTCTCGACCAGTTCCCTGGACACCGGTTCGGCGAGCGCAACGAGGTTCAGGGCAAGGCGCTCCTCCGGCGAGCGGCGGAGCAGCTGCCTTCGCACCACGTCGGTGAGCCGATCCCCGTGACTGTTCAGCTGCCGCGTGAACAGCCACACGCCGTTGCGTTGGAGCAGCGTGCCGTCGTTCCGGGCGTCATCGAGGAGGCCGCTGAGCAGCAGCGGGTTGCCTCCCGAGGCTTCCCAGAGGATTTCGGCGACGTTCGGCAGGACCTGGGAACCGAGCTCGTGCTCCAGCATTTCCGTCGTCTGTACCAGGGTCAGCGGCCGCAGATCGTGCCGTTCGGCGATGCCTTCGAACCACAGCTGCAGGAGCGGCTCCGGCAGGCCCGGACGGGCTGTTGCGCCCACGATCAGTTTCGCCCAGCCGGCCGCTGCCAGTTCCGCCAGGATCCCGGCCGTCGCCTCGTCAAGGTCGTGGGCGTCGTCGACAATCAGCAGCAGCGGCTTCTGGGTTGAGCGTTTCTCTTCCTCCAGGTAGGACCACAGGGTTCTGAGGACCGCCAGCTGCGAGGTGGCCTCCTGCACCGGCAGGCCCACGATGAAGGGACCCAGCACCCCGTACGGCACGGTGCTGAGCGAGGTGCTGCCGTGGATCCGGACGGGCGTCACTTCTGAACCGAGCTCGGCGACGACCGCTTCGATGAGGGTGGACTTGCCGATGCCGCTGTCCCCGAGCAGGAAGACGGCCACGTGGGCGCCCCCACGGATGGCCCCCACCGCGGCTTTCAGGTCGTCCGACCGTCCGGTCAGAGCGCGGGACGCCGCGGTGCCGGAGTCGGTCGCGCGTGGACTAGATGAGTCCAAGCAGATCACTTCGCGAGGAAACTCCGAGCTTCGTAAACACCTGGTACAAGTGCCCTTCGACCGTTCTCACCGATATGCCGATTTCCAGGGCGATGTCTTTGTTGGAAACGCCGTTGCCGGCCAAGGTGGCTATCTGCCGCTCCCTGTCCGTCAGTAGCGGGCCCTTGTTCCGCGGCAGGACGGGCAGGGCCGGAACAGAGTCCGACAGGCTCTCCAGCATGCTGTACGCGACGTTCGCGGTCCCGGTCATGCCGGCAGCCTTGGCGAAGTCGAATGCCAAAGCGGCGCATCTGGCCTGGACAGCGTCCAGTTCGAGGGCGACGGCCTGTTCGGCGGCTTCGAGCATGATCGCGGCGTTCTTTTTCCTGCTGCCGATGGCAATCGTTCGGGACAGCTCTGCCAGCGGCCCCTGCCGCAGCCCGGCGATGTCCTCCATGAAGTGGAAGTCCTTGGCGGTCCCGTTGACGGTGGCGCCAAGCATGCAAATGCCGGCCAGGGTATAGCGGCCCTTCTTGAAATGGGCCTCGGCCGACCGCACCAAGCGGTCCTTCGCTTCGGGGTCGCCCAGCCACCGGGACGCCATGTCCATGCAGAATTCGGTTGAGCTGCTGATCACGAAGCGGGCCGGCCCGTCGGCAGACCGCGCCCTGTCCAGGTAGACGCTCGCCTGCATCGAGTTTCCTGTCTGGGCGTAGGCGAAGGCGGCTGCGGCATAGGCCTGCCGCAGCGAGTGCAGGCTCGGCCGTACTTCGAGCTGGGCAATGGCGGCGAGAAGCGGATCAAGGGCCATATAGCCGCGGCCCGCGTAGACATAGGCAAGCCCGACCGCGAGGTCCGTCGCGGCGCTGCCGGAATGCAGTCCGTGGCCGGCCCGGCCGCTGGCGTCCTTGAGCATGTCGATGCTTTGCCGCCAGTGTCCGGACAGAAGCAAGACGTTGAAGGATCTCCACGCAAAGTTTTCCCGGATGCGGGGAACGTGGGACCATTCGCCCATTTGGCCGCCGATTTCCCGCATCAGCGTGCGGGCCTCGAGTTCTTTGCCCGTCATGCACAGGGCTTCCATCAAAATGAGCGACGTCCTGAGCCGGTAGACCGGGTCGATGTCATCAACATCCGCTGCGGCCGCCGCCTTGAGCCGCTCCATCATGGGCTGAAATTCACCAATGAAGGACAGATAGTTGAACTCGCAGAGGTCCAGGCACAGGGCTGCCCGTGAAAGCTCGTCCGGGCGTGCGGCAGGCCCGGCGCCGCTGAGCTCCCGGAGCCGGATCCTGGCCTGCCGGATCAGCTCCGGGACCATCCCCGCCCGGTCCTCCAGCCAGGCCATGCAGTCAGCTTTCGCCGCAACGAATTCGGCAAAAGCATCGGCGCCGAGGGCGTTGACCTGCGTCTGCGAGACATCGTCCAATGCCGCCATCGCCTGATGGGGCAGGCCCAGCTGCAGGTAAGCCGCGGATTTCTGTAGCTGCCCCTCGGCCCACTCGCGGTCCCCCGGGTTCAGGCCGCTGGCGCACTTAAGGGCAAACTTGGGGTCGAAAAGTTTGACCGCGGCGCTGGCCGCCGCCAGTGCATGGGCCGGCGCGAGCTGGGCCTGGCAGTCATGCGTCCAGGCCGCATAGGCGAGCAGGTCCTCCACCGTCAGTTCGCCAAGCTCATGCTGCTGGTGGCCGGGGACCTTGTCCCTCAACTCCAGCCGCCGCTCCACGCTGAGCCAGTTGCGGACGATGTCACCGAGGTAGCGGTCGCCAAGGCTGACGAGGTGCCGGTCCGTGCGGTCGATGACGATCTGGCCGGCATCCTCCATGTCCGCAATGACGGCGGGGCCGTACATCCTGGCGAGCCGGGCCAAGGGCATGGTCCGCGCGCAGGACAGGACGTCGATGACTTCCCGCGCCAGGGGTGACTCCCGGGCGTACCGGGCCCGCACAATGTCTTCCAGCGCCGTGCGTCCGTCCAGCACCACCTCGTCGAGGAGGGTCCACACCGAGCCGGACAACACGAGGTTTCCCCGTTCGATCTGCTCCGAGACGACGGCCTGGAGCAAGGTGGGGCTGCCGCCGACCAGTTGGTGCATCTGGTTCGCCAGCGCGCTCGACACCCGTTGTCCCAGCACGCCCTGCAGCACCTCCAGCGTTTCGACCTCCGTCAGGTTCGCGAGCCTGACCTCGGCCAGCCGTCCGGAGGTGATGAGCCAATAAAAGTCCGGGGGCAGGTCCGTTGTCCGCTGCACGGTGGCGATCAGCCGCGCCGTCCGGGTCTGGAGAAGGTTCAGGAGGACGCCGGTGCTGAGTTCGTCGAGGGCGCCGGCGTTGTCCAGCAGGATCACACATGTGCGTCCCGCCGCGTCGTTGCGGATCAGCGAGGTGATGCCGTGCAGGATGGCGGTCGGTGATCCAAGGGAGCTCTGCGGCAGGCGCGCGAGCGTGAAGGCAAGGCACCCGTACGGGGTTGCGGCACCGGGCCCGGAGCTCCGGAGCTGGAGCGTGTAGACATCCGAATCCAATCCGGCGAGGGCTGTCCGTCCGACGAGGGACTTGCCGACGCCGCGGTCGCCGGTGATGACGACGCCCATCCGCCCCGGCGCGAGCAGTTCGTTCCGGACCCGCTCGGCATCGGCGTTGCGCGCAAGACCGGACCACCTGAGCCTGTTGACCGCACCGCCGGCATGTTCTACTTCGGCCGGTGACAATGTAGCAGAAACATTCCCCCAGCCCAGCGAATCCCTCATCTAGTTTCCTTCGTACTGCTTCGCGGTCAGCCAACCCCCGACTGATCGCTTAGTAGTAGCGTATCCCTATCCCCCGACATGAGTAGAGAGATCATAACTGGAAGGCCGGACGCTTGGAAAGGAAAAGCTCGCAGATGTCTCCCCGCTCAGGGACAGCGCGGCTACGGGGCCTGCGCCGAATGAAACTTTTGCTGGGCAGCGGTGAGGCCGTCCCTGACCAGGGCTGCCACGGCATCCGCGGCGGAATCGATGAGGAAGGGCAATTCTTTTTTCTCCGGCCCGGAAAAATCCCTCAGGACAAAGTCGGCGGTGTCCATCCGTCCGGGCGGCCGCCCTACCCCCACGCGCACGCGCAGGTAATCCTTGGTGGCCAGGGCCTTGGAGATATCCCGCAGGCCGTTGTGCCCGCCTTCGCCGCCGCCGATTTTGAGCTTCACGGTGCTGAAGGGGATGTCGATCTCGTCATGCACGGCGATGACGTGGCCGGGGTCGATGTCGTAGAACTTGGCCAGGGCAGAGACCGGCCCCCCGGAGACGTTCATGTAGCACAGCGGCTTGGCGAGCACGATCCGGGGTCCGCCGATGCCCAGGCGCCCTTCGAGGACCTGGGCCCGCGATTTATGGGACTTGAAGCCGCCGCCGACGCGGGCAGCGAGTTCGTCGAGGACCATCTGCCCGACGTTGTGCCGGTTTTGGCTGTACTCGGAACCCGGGTTGCCGAGGCCTACGATCAGCCAGTTGTCTGTCATGGATTCATCCTTCTAAGGGCCGGCCCGACGCTGACGGCGATGGCTGGCGGGCAGTAGAGACGACGGCGGCCGGGCCCCAAACGGGACCCGGCCACCGGAGAACTCGCCGAAATTACTCGGCTGCAGCGGCTTCTGCGGCTTCCTCGGCGGCCTCGGAGATGTTGACGACCAGGGCGTCAGCGTCAGCGAGCAGGACGGCGCCCTTGGGCAGAACCAGATCCGAAGCGTGGATGTGCTCGCCGGCGGAACGGCCTTCGATGCTGACCTCGACGGCGGTCGGCAGGTTGGTTGCCTCGGCCTCGAGGGAAATGGTGGTCAGCTCCTGGTTGTGGACGTTGCCCGGAGCAACTTCGCCGGTGACGTGGACGGGAATCTCGACCGTGACCTTTTCGCCGGTGCGGACGGTCAGCAGGTCGATGTGCTCGATGATCTGCTTGATCGGATCGCGCTGGACGTCCTTGACCAGGGCCAGGTGCTCTTCGCCGTTGATGTCCAGGGCCAACAGGGCGTTGGCGACGCGGATGGCCAGCGTGGTGGCCTTGGCCGGCACGGTGATGTGGATCGGCTCGGCGCCGTGGCCGTAGATGACGGCCGGGATCTTGCCGGCCGCACGGACGCGGCGGGCGTAGCCCTTGCCGAATTCGGTGCGGATTTCTGCTGCGAGCTTCTGCTCAGACATGTGTATCTCCAAATGAACTAAACGGTGTTCAGCAAGGGCGGAGGTCTGTTTGCGACCTTCAACGCCGGGCGGCCGCGTGGCCGCCTTTGGGAAGGAGATTCAGACCCAGTCGATAACGGAGACCAGCAGTCCGGCTTCCCGGAGGTGCTCTCCCTCGCCAAGGTATCGGTACAAGGCTACCAGTGAACGCAGTGAACATGAAAAACAGTCATGAAAGTGGATCGAGGAGAGCGTCGGGAATGAGCCGGATTAAACGCCTGCGGGCCGGCGGACGAGTCCGCCGGCCCGCAGGCGTTGCCGGTTTAGGCTTTGCCGTCGAACAGGCTGGTGACGGATCCGTCGTCGAACACTTCGCGGATGGCCCGGGCGATCAGCGGTGCGATGGACAGCACCGTGAGCTGCGGGAACCGCTTGTCGGCGGTGATCGGCAGGGTGTCCGTGACAACAACCTCGCGGGCGCCGGATTCGGCGAGGCGCCTGGCCGCCGGATCGGAGAAGACCGCGTGGGTGGCCGCGATGATGACGTCCTTGGCGCCGGCGTTCTTCAGCACCTGGACCGCTCCGGAGATGGTTCCGCCGGTGTCGATCATGTCATCGATCAGGACGCAGGTGCGGCCTTCGATCTGTCCCACCACGGTCTTGGAGACGGCCTGGTTGGGAACGGTCAGGTCCCGGCTCTTGTGCACGAACGCCAGCGGAGCCCCGCCGAGGCGCTCGGCCCATTGCTCGGCGACGCGGACCCGGCCGGTGTCCGGGGACACGACGGTGATGTTGTCGGCGGCGACCCGGGTGCGGATGTAGTCCGCAAGGAGCGGGATGGCCATGAGGTGGTCCACGGGCCCGTCGAAGAAGCCCTGGATCTGCGAGGTGTGCAGGTCAACGCTCATGATCCGGTCGGCGCCGGCGGTCTTGTACAGATCGGCAACGAGGCGTGCCGAGATCGGCTCGCGGCCACGGCCCTTCTTGTCCTGGCGCGCATAGGGGTAGAACGGCGAAACCACGGTGATCCGCTTGGCGGAGGCCCGCTTGAGCGAATCGATCATGATCAGCTGGTCCATCAGCCAGTTGTTCAGCGGGGCCGGGTGCGCCTGGATGACGAAGGCATCGGTGCCGCGGACGCTTTCGCCGGCCCGGACGTAGATTTCCCCGTTGGCGAAGTCGTAGGCATCCAGCGGCAGCAGTTCCGTTCCCAACTCCTTGGCGATCTCCCTCGCCAGTTCGGGATGTGCGCGCCCAGCGGCAAGCACCAGCTTCTTCTCGCCGCGTGCCGTTATTTCGCTCATTATTTGCTAGCCCTCTTCTGTCGATGCCGGAGTACTGGAGGATGATGGGGTGCCGTCGCGGGAGCCGGCGGACTCGGCCAGCGCGGCGGAAAGCGTGCCCGGGCGGTTCGCCACGACCCAGCCTTCCGCGTTACGCTGCTTCGCCAGGGACAGGGCCAGGGCGCCCGCCGGGACGTCCCGGCGGATCACCGCGCCGGCGCCACTGTAGGCGCCGTCGCCCACCTGCACGGGGGCCACGAAGACGGTGTTGGAGCCGGTGCGCACCCCGGAGCCGATGACCGTCCGGTGCTTCTTCTCGCCGTCGTAGTTGGCCGTGATGTTGCCGCAGCCGATGTTGGTGTCTTCGCCGATCTCCGCGTCGCCGGCGTAGCCGAGGTGCGAGAGCTTGGAACCGCGGCCGATGGTGACGTTTTTGGTCTCGTAGAAGGCGCCGATCTTCCCGGTGTCCCCCAGCACGGTGCCGGGGCGCAGGTACGTGAACGGGCCGACGCTGGAGTTCGCGCCGATAGTGGAGCCGGAACCGTGCGTCCGGATCACCTTGGCGCCCTCGCCGACGTGGACGTCGGTCAGGGTCGTGTCCGGGCCGACGACGGCGTCCCGCGCCACCGTGGTGGCGCCGTGGAGCTGGGTGTTGGGCAGGAGGCGCACGTCCTCGTCCAGCGTGACCGTGGAGTCGATCCAGGTGGTGGCCGGGTCCACGACGGTGACACCGGCGCGCATCCAGGCCTCGACGGTGCGCCGGTTGTGTTCGGCGCCGAGGGCCGAGAGCTGCACCCGGTCGTTGGCGCCTTCGACCTGCCAGCGGTCCGCGGTGAGGACCGCGGCGACGCGGCCGCCGACGGCCCGGGCCAGGCCCAGCACGTCGGTGAGGTACTTTTCGCCCTGGGCGTTGTCGGTGGTGACGTGCACCAGCGAGTCGCGCAGCACCGCGGCGTCGAAGGCGTAGATGCCGGAGTTGATCTCCCGGATCCCGCGTTCGGCGTCGGTGGCGTCCTTGTGTTCGCGGATGCCGGTGACCGTTCCGTCCGCGGCCCGGAGGATGCGGCCGTAACCGGCGGCGTCGTCCAGGACGGCGGTGAGGACGGTGACGGCGTTGCCGTCGGCCTCATGGGTGGCGACCAGTTCGGCCAGCAGCTCTCCGGTGAGCAGCGGGACGTCGCCGTAGGTGACCACGACGGTGCCGGTTAGCGGTCCGCGTGCGTCGAGCGCCGCGAGGGCGGCTTCCACGGCGCGGCCCGTGCCGGGCACCTCATCCTGGTCGACGATCAGGGCGTCCGGGTCCAGGGCGGCAATGTGGGCGGCCACCAGGTCGCGTTCGTGCCGGACCACGAGCGCAAGCTCCTGCGGGCGAATGGTGCGGGCGGCGTGGAGGGCGTGGCCGACGAGGGACCGGCCGCCGATCTCGTGCAGAATCTTGGGGGTACGGGATTTCATCCGGGTACCGGCACCTGCAGCGAGGACGATGACGGCGGCTGGGCCGGTATTCTCGGGGCTCACGTAGGGGCTCTCCTTGCTCAATGGCTTGCTCAGCGGCTCGACTCAGTGCCTCTGTTGGGTGGATCTAGGCTGCCCCGCGGCTGAGGCCCGGGTGTATCCCGGTTGCGGATCCGTGCGGCTTGGCCGGACCAGAATCCGGTCACGGCGTCAGATTCATCCTACTTGACTCCTGCAGGCCCCCCGCCCGCGGGGGCCTCTGCTGCCCCTGTCGACCCACGACAGTTCCGCCCATAGGACTCGAACCTATACTCCACGGCTCCAAAGGCCGGGGTGCTGCCATTACACCAGAGCGGACCATGCCCAGGCACGGAGCCTGTAGCACGAGAACCAATTCTGCCACGAAGGTCGACGGTCTTGCGACTCAGGCCCGGCAGGGCCCCCGGAAGGCCCCCGGAACCGCCACAGCTGGCGGCTGCTACTCCCCCAGCACCTCGAGGGCCGCGAGCCATTCGAGCTCGAGGGCTTCGCGTTCTCCGGCGAGGTCCTTGAGTTTCTTGTTCAGCTCCGCGAGCTGGCCGACCGCCGAGGCGTCGGCGGCCGCCGTGGTCATCTGGGCGTGGATCTTCTCTTCCTGCTGGGTGAGTTTGCCCAGCTGGCGGTCGATCCGGTTCTTGGCCTTGCGGGCATCGCGCTTCTCGGCTTCCGTGGGTCCCGCGGCGGCGGGGGCCGAACCGGAGCCTGAGGCGGTCACCGGGTTGCCGCCGCCGGTGATCGTGGAGCCGGCCAGCGCCCCTTCCCGCAGTTCGAGGTACTGGTCCACGCCGCGCGGGAGGGCACGGATCTTGCCGTCGCCCAGGAGCGCCATCTGGTGGTCCGTGACGCGCTCGAGCAGGTAGCGGTCGTGGCTGACCACAACCAGTGTCCCGGGCCAGCCGTCGAGCACATCTTCCACGGCGGCGAGGGTATCGGTGTCGAGGTCGTTGGTCGGTTCGTCAAGCATCAGCACGTTCGGCTCCCCCACGAGCAGGCGCAGAAGCTGGAGGCGGCGGCGTTCGCCACCGGAGAGGTCCTTGACCGGGGTCCACTGCTTCTCGTTCGTGAAGCCAAGCTGCTCCACGAGCTGTCCCGCACTGAATTCCTTGCCGCCGACGTTGAAGGACCGCTTTTCGCGCTCGATCACTTCAATGACGCGCAGGTCCGAGACGTCGTCGAGCTCCTTGACCTCCTGGGTCAGCACGGCGGTGACAACGGTCTTGCCGCGCTTGACCCTGCCCGCGGTGGGCTGGATCTCGCCGTTGAGCAGCTTCAGCAGGGTGGTCTTGCCGGCGCCGTTGACGCCCACGAGGCCCAGCCGCTCGCCCGGCGCGAGCCGCAGGGTGATGTTGTCGAAGAGTTTCTGCCCGGCATCGCCGCCCTGGAAGTCCAGCGAGACGTTCTCCAGGTCGAGGACGTCCTTGCCCAGGCGGGCCGTGGCCATCTTACTCAGCGCCATCGAGTCCCGCGGCTCGGGGACATCGGCGATCAGTTCGTTGGCGGCCTCGATCCGGAACTTCGGCTTGGCCGTCCGGGCCGGGGCGCCGCGGCGCAGCCAGGCGAGCTCCTTCTTGACGAGCTGCTGGCGTTTGCTCTCCATGACGGACGCGGAACGGTCGCGTTCGGCGCGGGCCAGCACATAGGCGGCGTAGCCGCCGTCGAACGGGTCCATGATGCCGTCGTGGATTTCCCAGGTCTTGGTGCAGACTTCGTCGAGGAACCAGCGGTCGTGGGTGACGACGAGGAAGGCGCCTTGGTTGGCCCGCCAGCGCGTCTTCAGGTGCCGGGACAGCCACGCGACGCCTTCGACGTCGAGGTGGTTGGTGGGCTCGTCGAGCATGATGACGTCGTGGTCCTCGATCAGCAGCTTGGCCAGCGCCACGCGCCGCTTCTGCCCGCCGGAGAGCGCGTGGACGTTGGCGTGCCAGTCGACGTCGGACACGAGTCCGCCCATGACTTCGCGGATCTGGGGATTGCGGGCCCATTCATAGTCGGCCTGGTCACCGACGATCGCGGCACCGACGGTGAGGTCGCCGTCGAGCACGTCGCTCTGGTCCAGGTAGCCGATGTTGACTTCGCTGCGCTTGGTCACACGGCCGGAGTCCGGGGTGGATCGCATCGCGAGCAGCCGCATCAGGGTCGACTTGCCGTCGCCGTTGCGGCCCACCATGCCGATCCGGTCGCCCTCTTCCAGGCCGAGGGTGATGCCATCGAGGACGGTACGGGTTGCATACGAGACCGTGAGGTTCTCGCCGCCGAGCAGGTGTGCCACTGGGAACTGCTTTCTTCGTTAACGATAAAGACTGAAAAATACGGTCAAAGCTACTAAAGGAGCGTATCGGAGATGATGCGCGCCCCGTGCACCGGGCCGTGGACGGCCATGGCGTCGAGGCCGTGATGGCGGAGGTCCTCGGCCAGCCCTGCGGCGGCGGCCGGGCCGTGCGCGAGGAAGGCGACCGTGGGGCCGGAGCCGGAGACGATTCCCGCGATGGCCCCGCACGATTCGCCGAGGCCCAGGGTGTCCCGCAGCCCGGGCGCCAGCTCGATGGAGGCACGCTGGAGGTTGTTGACCAGGACCCGGCTCAGGGCGTCGGCGTCTCCGCCGCGCAGGGCGTGGAGGATTTTGGGGTCCACGGCCGTCGGTTCCTCAATGTTGACGCCCTCGGCCGCGCGCAGCCGGTCCAGGGTCCGGAAGACCTCGGGCGTGGGCAGGCCGAAGTCGGCCGTGACGAGGACCCAGTCGGTCTGGGCCTTGACGAGCGCCGGCGAGAGCTCATCGCCCACGCCCAGCCCGACGGCGGTGCCGCCGAGGAGGGAGAACGGCACGTCGGCGCCGAGTTCGGCGGCCAGCTGTGCCAGTTCGTCGCGGGACAGCCCGCTGTTCCACAGCGCGTCGCAGGCGAGCAGCGTGGCGGCCGCGTCGGCCGAGCCGCCGCCCATGCCCCCCGCCACGGGCACCCGTTTGATGATCTCAAGGTGGACACCTGTGGAGTGCTCCGAGACGTCGGCCATGATGGCGGCCGCCTTGTGCGCCAGGTTGCGCCCGTCGAGGGGGATGTCCACGCCGTCGAGGTCCAGGGTGCTGGCGGGGCTGATGCTGACCGTTATTTCACCGGTGTCCGTGCTGGTGGCGGAAACCTCTTCATAGAGGGAGACGGCCAGGTAGACGCTGGCCACCGAGTGGTAGCCGTCGGCCCGCAGCGGTCCGACGTCCAGGGAGACGTTCACCTTGCCGGGGGCCTTGGCCCGAACAGTCCTCGCGGCAAAGCGCCCTCTCGCTGCGTTCATGGCTCCACGCTATGGCATGGCGGGCTCCGGCTCCAAGACGGGCCCCTGCCGCCCGTCCGGCGCCCCGCTCAGCCGGCCGCTTGCTCGTGCGCTTCCGCGATTCGGGCAAACGCGGCGATGTCGATCACTTCGCCGCGCGCGGCGGGCTCGACGCCGGCGGCACGCAGGCAGCGTTCCGCCTCGGCGGCGCTTCCGGCCCAGCCCGCCAGCGCCGCGCGCAGCGTCTTGCGGCGCTGCGCGAAGGCCGCGTCAATGACGGCGAAAACCTGCCGCCGGGTGGCGGTGGTGGCCGGCGGTTCCCGGCGGGTGAAGGCGACGAGGCCGGAGTGGATCTTGGGTGCGGGCCAGAAAACGTTCATGCCGATCACGCCGGCCTTGCGCATGCTGCTGTACCAGGCCGCCTTGACCGAGGGCACGCCGTAGGTCTTGGAACCGGGGCCGGCCGCGAGCCGGTCGGCCACCTCGTCCTGAACCATGACCAGGCCGTGGCGGAGACTGGGGAAATGCTCCAGCAGATGCAGGACCACCGGGACGGCAACGTTGTACGGAAGATTGGCCACCAGCGCTGTCGGCTCCTCCGGAAGCTCCGTCACCTTCATGGCGTCGGCGAGGACCAGGTGGAAGTTTTCGGCCGCGTCGGGACGCCACTGGCGGACCGTGTCCGGGAGCTTGGCCGCGAGCACCGGATCGATTTCGACGGCGACGACGGAACGGGCGGCATCGAGCAGGCCCAGGGTGAGCGATCCCAGCCCGGGACCCACTTCAAGAACCGTCTCATCGGCGTGGATGTCCGCCGCGGCAACGATCCGCCGGATGGTGTTCCCGTCAATGACGAAGTTCTGGCCCAGGGTCTTGGTGGGACGGACTCCGATTTCCTCGGCCAGCCGGCGGATGTCGGAGGCGCCCATAAGCGGCGCGGGCGCACTACCGGGCGCGGAGGGGGTCGGTTCAGTCACCTAGGTATCCTATCCCGTTGCCCGGCCGCCCTCCGCGGGCAGGGCCGGGCACGGCACAGGCCGGGCCCGGGGATCCGGACCCGGCCTGTGCCGGGAACCGCAGCCGTGGTCAGCCGCTGCGGAGCCGTTGTCGGATGGGGACCGGAGGAACCGTGCCGGTGCCGGCGCCTAGCGGGTGGCTGCCCAGCCGCAGCCCCAGGGCTGGAGGCCGCGCTGGGCGTAGACCCGGTTGGCAATGTCGATCTGCTGGGCCTTGGTGGCCAGGCTGGCGTTGGGGGCGTACGCGCCGCCGCCGGCTCCAAGCCAGGTCCGGATGTCGAACTGCAGGCCGCCGTAGTAGCCGTTGCCGTTGTTGATGGACCAGTTGCCGGTCGACTCGCACTGGGCGATCTTGTCCCACATGGCTTCGTTCATCATGGCCGGGGCCGCAGCGCCGCTATTGGCTCCGGCCGCGGGTTTGGGCTTCGCCTTGCTGCCGACGGTGACCTTTTCGGTGACCGGCGGGGTGCTGACGGTCTGTGAGACCAGGGTCCGGGACGCTTCGCGGCCGTCCACGAGGACCAGCTTGAAGCTCTTGATCGTGGTGCCGGCCACGCCTGCCTGGGTGACCGTCTTCTCACCCTTGAACATCTCGGGGCTCTCGGTGGTCAGGGTCTCGAACGGGACGGACTCGGTGGTGTCGGCCGTCTTGCTGACGTCCACGCGGGAGACCTTGATGGCCATGTCGTTCACGACGGGGGCGTTTCCGGGCTGGGAGATCCGGTCGCTGGCGCCGGGGGCGATGCCGGCGTTATCGAGGACCTGCGAGACGGTGGCCGCCGTCGTGGTGGTCCGGGTGACCTTGCCGTCCGCGACGATGCTCACGGTCTTCGGCGTGGAGATGGCCACGAAGGAACCGGAGACTGCCAGCTGGGCGTCCTTCGGGACGGACAGCTGCGAGGCGCTGGCCACGCCAAGTTCCGTCACGAGTCCTTCAACCGTGGGCGAGGTGGTGTTGATGGTCCGCTCCGCGCCGTCGAGGCTGACCTTGACGGCCTTGGCGAGGTTGACGTTGATAACGGATCCGTCCCGCACACGGGTGTCCGCCGAGGGCGACACCCTGTCGGAGGGCTGCAGTTCGACGTCGGCACCCTTGACGACCTGGCCGACGGTGCCGCCGAAGGTCTGGACGGAGCTCACTTTTCCGTCAACGTTGAGTGTGACCGTCTTGTTGTTGCCGACGAAGGCCACCAGGCCCAGCACGAGTGCCACAAGCACCACGAACTGCGCGCCGACCTTGACGAAGCTGAACTTGCCGTCCGATGTGAAGAACTTGACCACGATTGCCCGTATCTCTTGGACCATCCGGGCACGGGGAAAAGCGCACGGCCACCCTTCGCGGACACCCCAAGGGCAGCTCCGGACCAGGCCCGGCGGTTCGCGGTAGGTGCGTGCACTGCCACACTCACAAACGAGAGCGCGCATGTGGTTCGCTGACCACGATGCACGCCCTGGAGGAGTGAAATTATCCGAAGGCCTTCCCCGACCCCGGCTAATAGTTGTCCACTGTAACCGTAGCGTTATAAACAGCCAAGATTTTGTGCATACCCGGTATTGCTAGGAAAGGCGGCCTGGAAGCTTGTTCAGGCCCAGGATCCGTATGCCTGCACCGTGTTCCCGGCGATTTGGGCACAGAGCCCGGAGAGTTCGGCCCCAGTCAATTCCGCCATCGCCCGCACGGTGTACGGGACCATGTAGCTTGCGTTCGGGCGGCCACGGTGCGGGTGCGGTGTGAGGAAGGGAGCGTCGGTCTCGACGAGGATCCTCTCCGGCTCCGCAATGGCCAGGGCTTCGCGCAGATTCGTGGCGTTCTTGAACGTCAATGTCCCGGCGAAGGACATGTACCAGCCCTCCGTGTTGCAGGTCCTGGCCAGTTCCTCGCCCCCCGAAAAGCAGTGGAAGACAACCCGCTCGGGGGCGCCCTCCTCCCGCAAGACCTGGACCACGTCGTCGTGGGCGTCCCGGTCGTGGATCTGCAAGGTCAGCCCCAGCCGCTTGGCAATATCGATGTGGCGGCGGAAGGAATACCGCTGGTGGGCCAGCCCCTCCCCCTCGGTCCGGAAAAAAT
>JAODMV010000065.1 GCA_025464875.1 Arthrobacter sp.
GGGCATTGCGGGCCGCATCGTGCGGAGCCGCCGCCGGAGCCGCCGCCGGAGCCTCTGCCGGAGCCGCCGGGCGGCCGCCCGGGGTGATGCGCTTGGCCCAGCCGGCGATCGGGCTGGAGCCGGATCCCTTGGAAGCTGTCTCCTTCGCGGCCTTCGGGGCCTTGGGGGCGCGGGGCTTACGGGCCGGTACGGCAGCATCGCGGGCCGCCACGTGCGCCGGTGCTTCCTCCCGGTCCAGGAAGTCGCCGGCGAAGTAAGGGATGAAGCGCCCCAGCACGGTGGCAGCGAAAAGCCCCAAGGCGCCCACGAGGGCCAGCAGCAGGGTCGGCACGAAGGCGCCGGCGACGGCAAGGAAGAAGAAGGCGACGGCGAAGGCTGCCACCACGGAAGCGAACTGGTCCACGGACAGCGACCCGATCCGGATACGCGTCGCGGGGCTGAGGCGGCGTGCCACAAACAGTGCGGACACGATCACCGGCAGCAGGATCCCCAGCCCCAGGAAGAAGAGGCTGCCCAGGTTCCACAGGTTGTAGCGGACGGCAAACATCGGAATCAGCGAGGCGACAAAGAGAACCAGCGTGGAGCCAAAAACGGTGAGATCGCGGATCGTGAACGGGCCCAGGACGGCCTCGTTCTTCTTCCAGGTCTTGCGGTCCACGGTGAAACGGGGCTGTTCGGCGTGGCCGGCCGGCTGGGTCGGGCCGGTGTTGCCCTGATTCTGGGCGGGCGCCTGCAGCTGCCCGTGTGCTTGTTCGTTCATTCGGTTCTCCTTAGCATGGCGACCCCCTGGACCGGGCCGCCTAACGGCAGGCGACAACTGGACCGCCAGCGGTCCGGTCACCTCCATCGGATGTCACAACTTCATCTCAGCCTAGCCAAGTAGATGACCGATCACTAGCTGACAAGCCGTGGGCGGAGGCGTGAAGTCGGGCCCGGCGGCAGGGTGCGCACCCAGCTCCCGGAAACCGGCGGCCCGGCGGTCCCGGGCAGCCGCTGCACCATTCGCCGCTTAACAAACACCGCTCACGGCTCCCTTTGTGACGCGGCACACTCTCGGGTCCGCGCAGGCGCTAGTGTTGACTGTGGAACAGCTCTTTGCGGCACCCCCGTGATCAGCCGTTGCCCGGTGCCGCCTGGCGGCCCGGCGTGGCGGGGATCCGAGGTGCCGCGCAGCAAGGATCGATGAATGATGAGGTTCACCATGTCCCAGCCCACCCCCGGCTCCATCACCACGCCGGCTCCCGGCCCAGCGGCAGAAAACGGCTCCGCCGCCGGCACCCAGGCTTCCGGCACCCCGGCCCGTCAGGGCGATGCCTTCGAAAACCTGTCCCATGAGACCCGGAAGTTCTCCCCCTCCGCGGCGTTCGCGGCCGACGCTGTCGTCACCGCCGCCGACTACGCAGAGGCCGACGCCGACCGGCCCGCCTTCTGGGCCAAGCAGGCCCGCGAACTGCTGACCTGGGACAAGGACTTCACCCAGACCTTGGACTGGTCCCAGCCTCCGTTCGCCAAGTGGTTCGTCGGCGGCGAGGTCAACGCCGCGTACAACGCCCTGGACCGGCATGTAGAAAACGGACACGGCGACCGGGTGGCCATCTACTTCGAGGGCGAACCCGGCGACACCCGGACCTACACCTACGCGCAGCTGACGGAGGAGGTCAAGAAGGCCGCCAACGCCTTCGAGTCGCTCGGCGTCGCCAAGGGTGACCGCGTGGCCGTGTACCTGCCCATGATTCCCGAGGCCGTCATCACCCTGCTTGCCTGCGCGCGGATCGGCGCCATCCATTCGGTGGTCTTCGGCGGTTTCTCCGCGGAGGCGCTCCGCTCCCGGATCGACGACGCCGAGGCCAAGCTCGTGGTCACCGCGGACGGCACCTACCGCCGGGGCAAGCCCAGCGCCCTGAAGCCCGCCGTCGACGAGGCCCTGGCCGGCGACGGCCATACCGTGCAGAACGTTGTGGTGGTCAAGCGCAACGGCCAGGACGTGGACTGGCACGAGGGCCGCGACCACTGGTGGGACGACACCGTCGGGGCTGCCTCCGCCGAGCACACCGCCGTCGGCCACGACTCGGAGCATCCGCTGTTCATCCTCTACACCTCCGGGACCACGGGCAAGCCCAAGGGCATCCTGCACACCACCGGCGGCTACCTCACCCAGACCGCTTACACGCACCGCGCCGTCTTTGACCTCAAGCCGGAGACGGACGTCTACTGGTGCACGGCCGACGTCGGTTGGATCACCGGGCACTCCTACGTCGCCTACGCTCCGCTCATCAACGGGGCCACGCAGGTCATGTACGAGGGCACCCCGGACTCGCCGCACCAGGGCCGCTGGTGGGAGATCGTGGAGAAGTACAAGGTCTCCATCCTGTACACCGCCCCGACAGCCATCCGCACCTTCATGAAGTGGGGCAAGGAGATTCCGGCCCGGTCCGATCTGTCCTCCATCCGCGTGCTGGGCTCGGTCGGCGAACCCATCAACCCGGAAGCCTGGATGTGGTACCGCGAGGTCATCGGCGGCAACGCCGGCAAGAACGGAGAGCAGAAGGAGACGCCTGCCCCGATCGTGGACACCTGGTGGCAGACCGAAACCGGGGCGCAGATGATTGCGCCGCTCCCCGGCGTGACGGACACGAAGCCGGGCTCCGCCCAGGTTCCGCTGCCCGGCATCGCCGTGGACGTGGTGGACGAACTCGGCGAATCCGTCCCGAACGGGCACGGCGGCTTCCTGGTGATCCGCGAGCCGTGGCCGGCCATGCTGCGCGGCATCTGGGGCGACCCGGAGCGGTTCAAGGAAACGTACTGGTCGCGCTTCGAGACCATGTACTTCGCCGGAGACGGCGCCAAGAAGGATGAGGACGGCGACATCTGGCTGCTGGGCCGGGTGGACGATGTGATGAACATCTCCGGCCACCGCCTCTCCACCGCGGAGATCGAATCCGCCTTGGTCAGCCACCCGGCCGTCGCCGAAGCCGCCGTCGTCGGGGCCACGGACGAGACCACCGGCCAGGCGGTTGTCGCCTTCGTGATCCTCCGCGGTGACGCCGTGGATTCCGGCGACGCGATCGTCCAGGAACTCCGCAACCACGTCGGCAAGGAGATCGGCCCGATCGCCAAGCCCAAGACCGTCCTCGTGGTGCCCGAACTGCCCAAGACGCGTTCCGGCAAGATCATGCGCCGCCTGCTCAAGGACGTCGCGGAAGGCCGCGACGTGGGCGACGCGACCACGCTGGCCGACAACACGGTCATGGCCCAGATCGCGCAGTCGCTGAAGAAGTAACAGCAGCTTCCGGCTCCACGGTCCGCCGGCGGCGCCTCCTTGGGAGGCGCCGCCGACGTATGCCCTTCCCGGCATACGCCCTGCCGGGAAGGGCGCTCGTACACGCCGGCCCACACAACGCGATACATTGGCAGGCATGAGCGAAGCCATCCCCGCCGGTGCCCGCCGCGGCACCATCCTGGTCCTCAACGGACCTAACCTGAACCTGCTCGGCACCCGCGAACCCGAGAAATACGGCACGTCCACCCTGGCCGACGTCGAACAGCTCGCGAAGGACGCCGGCGCCGCACACGGCCTGGACGTCGAGTGCTTCCAGTCCAACC
>JAODMV010000070.1 GCA_025464875.1 Arthrobacter sp.
AGCAGCTGCCAGCTGACCCGGTGGTAGGGCGTGGGGCCGGCGGCGCGGAGCGCGTCCTTGTGTGCGGCGGTGCCGTAGCCCTTGTTCTCGTCCCAGCCGAAGGCCGGGTATTCGGCGTGCAGCGCCCGCATCTGGCGGTCGCGTTCCACCTTGGCCAGCACGCTCGCCGCGGCGACGCTCAGGCATTGCATATCGGCTTTGACGAGCGTATGCACCGGCGCGTCACAACCGGCCGCCGCCGGTTCCTCGTCGAACAGCGAGGCCTGGGCCGCGGGTGAAAGCCAGTTGTGGCTGCCGTCGAGCAGCACGACGTCGGGGATGACGCCCGCGCCGAGCACGGCGAGCCAGGCCCGGTTCCCCGCCAGCCGCAGCGCCCCCACAATGCCGAGCGCGTCGATCTCGCCGGCAGTGGCATGTCCCACGGCGGAGGCCACGCTCCAGCCCTGGACCAGCGGTTCCAGCCGCTCGCGGTCCGCGGCTTTGAGCAGCTTGCTGTCGCGCACGTCCGCGAGGAGCTGCTGCTGGTTCAGGTCCACGACGGCAATGCCCACGCTTACCGGTCCGGCGAGGGCGCCGCGGCCCACCTCGTCGATGCCGGCCAGCAGCCGGGCGCCGGAGCTCCGGAAACGGCGCTCATAGTCAAGGGTGGGTGCCGCGGACATCGACGTTACTTTCCTGCCGGTGCCGGCACGTTGCGGAAGACGCCCGGGTAGTTGTCCAGGGCGGAGATCCTGTTCAAGGGCCAGGCGATAACGGCGGCCTTGCCCTCGATGTCTGCGACGTCCACAAAGCCACCGTTGCTGTCCAGGTGGGCGCGGGAATCCGCGGAGTGGTTGCGGTTGTCGCCCATGACCCAGACCTTGCCCGCGGGCACGACGACGTCGAAGTCGCGTGCCTCCGGCACTTCGGCGGCGTTGATGTACTTCTCATCCAGCGGCGCGCCATTGACGGCGAGCTGGCCGCCGGCCTCGCAGCAGACGACGCGGTCGCCGGGCAGCCCGATGACGCGCTTGACGAGGTGCTGCTCCGAATTGTCCGGCAGCAGGCCAATAAACATCAGGCCGTCCTGCACCCAGGTGAAGGGGCCGCTCTTCTTTTCGGCCGCGGGGACCAGCCAACCCTGCGCGTCCTTGAATACCACGACGTCGCCGCGCTGGAGGGCAAAGGGCTCCGGAACGAGAAGGTTTACGAAGATGCGGTCGTTTACATCCAAGGTGTTCACCATCGATTCCGAGGGGATGTAGAACGCCCGGAACAAGAAGGTCTTGATCAGGAAGGACAGCACGATGGCCACCACCACGACGGTGGCGACTTCCTTCAGCCAGAGGACGAGCGGGCTGCGCCCCTCACGCTCCTTCGCCTTGGCCCTGTTTGCGCGCCGCGAGGACGGGACGGCGGCAGGCTCAGCGCGGGAGGCCTCGGTACGCGGGGCCCGGGAGGAAGGCTCGGCGGGGGCTGCGCCCGCCGCGGGAGCCTCGGGGGATGCCGGGGCGGACGCCTCAGCATCCGCTAACCGTGACTGCGGCAGCTGGGTTGTGGGGTAGTCAGGCTCGGGCAGGTGTTCCGGGGCGGGAATCGAGGAGGAGGTCTCTCTCGGCTGCTCCTGCCCCCGCCGATCAGGAGTCCGGGGTCCGGTCTCGGGCATCTACTGTCCGTTCATCGTCGTCGTGTTGGCGGCCGGGGCCGGCCTTGGTATTGCTGTAAATCTATCAAGCGGCCAGATGATCTGTACCGGCCGTCCGAGCACGCGGTCCAGGGGCACCATACCGCCGCCGGGGGCGCCCAGCAGGCTTCTGGAATCGGCCGACATGGAGCGGTGGTCCCCCATGAGCCAGAGCCGCCCGGAGGGCACGACCACACTGAACGCCTGCTTGCTAGGGGCGTCGCCCCCATACAGATAGGGTTCCGCAACTTGCTGGCCGTTGACTGTGAGTCGGCCCCCCGCGTCGCAGCACACCACCGCGTCGCCCGGAAGTCCGATCACGCGCTTGACGTAGGTATTGTCGCCCCCCGACACGCCAAGCCAGTGGCCGGCCGTGGAAAGGACCTCCAGCACCGGCGGCCGGCCGCTCTTCAGCGGGGCAAAGGAGCCGCGGCCATCGAACACCACGACGTCGCCGCGGCGCACCGGCTCCGCGTTGAAGGCGGTACGGGATACCAGGATCCTGTCCCCCGAGAGGAACAGCGGTTCCATGGACGAGGACGGGATGTAATAAATGTCCAGCCACAGTGAACGGACCACCCCGCTGATGACGACAGCCAGCGCCAGGGCCAACAAAGCAAAACGCCAGCCCTGTTTTCTGGGCTGGCGTTCTGTCTGTTCCATGATCCGAATCCTGTGGCGCTGGCTGCGGATAGCTCCGGCAACAAGCCGGATACGGTCCGTGGACCCGCAGTGGAAGTCCGGAGGGACTTACTTCGCGGTCTGGAAGTCGCGCTTTTCCTTGATCTTCGCGGCCTTACCACGCAGTGCACGCATGTAGTAAAGCTTGGCGCGGCGCACGTCACCCTTGGAGACGAGCTCGATCTTGTCGAT
>JAODMV010000077.1 GCA_025464875.1 Arthrobacter sp.
ATCGGCATTGCGCACTGCCCCGAGCAGGGGCAGGACCTCACCATGCTGCTGCGGAAAGCCGATTTGGCAATGTACGCGGCGAAATCGTCCCACAGCGGCCACTACGCCTACCAGGACGGCGACGACAATCCCGGCCCGGAGCGGTTCCACACCGTGGAGGCATTGAACACCGCGCTCCTGGATGACCAACTGCTGCTGCACTTCCAACCCAAGATCAGCCTCGGCACGGGAGAAGTCCGCGGCGTGGAGGCCCTCGTCCGTTGGGAACACCCCGTCTTGGGGCTCCTGGAGCCCGAGGCCTTCCTCAAACGCTTCGAGGAGGCCGGGCTGATGCGCGCCCTGACGAGCACGGTTCTCACAAAAGCCCTGGACCAGGCCGCAGCCTGGCGGGCGCAGGAGCGGCCGCTGACCGTGGCCGTCAACATTTCGGCTTTCTCGATCATCGATTCCGAGCTGCCCGCCCAGGTCGGGGCCATGGTCGCCGAACGTCAATTGCCCGCCTCGGTTCTGGTGCTGGAGATCACCGAGGACCTCCTGGTGGCCGACCGCGACCGGGCCCGCAGCGTGCTGTCCCGCCTGCGCGCCATGGGCGTCCGGATCGCCGTCGATGACTTCGGCAAAGGCTACAGCTCCCTTTCCTACCTGCGGGAACTGCCCATCGACGAACTCAAGCTGGATAAATCATTCATTCTCGCCATGGCGGACGATGCCCGGGCCACGGCGTTGGTGGAGTCGACGATCGATTTGGCCCACAGCCTGGGACTGGAGATGACCGCCGAGGGCGTGGAAAGCAGCGCCGCCTATAAATCCCTGAGCGACTACGGTTGCGACGTCGCCCAGGGCTACTTCATGTCCAGGCCCGTCCCAGCGGCCGAGCTGGATCAATGGTTCGCTGACCGGAGTGCCGAACCCGGCGCTGAGCCGCACGTGGCAACCGGCCAGGACGCCCCCGAGCCTGCCGGCCCCCGCTCCTAGTCTCGGCACTGGTCGTCCCGCAGCGCCGGGGTACCTCAGCGCCGGCGTGCGGTGGCCCGCCGGCGTGCGGCACTGCCGAACAGCCAGACGCCCGCCACCGTGGCGAGGTAGCCGGCGATGACGATCAGCGAGGTTCCGGCCCAGAAGTAGTTGGATGTGCTGGCTTCCTGGCCCGGTCCCGGCGCGATCTTCAGCAGCGAATACGCGGCCACAGCGGCCGAGGCGAGTCCGGTCAGCACGGGCAGCGCGACCCACCAGCGGGAGGCGGCCCAATGTTTGCCGTAGCCGTCCCAGACGTTCCAGCGCGGTCCTGCGCGCAGGATCAGCCAGCCCGCCGGCAGCATGAACGCCCCCACCACCAGGAACGCCGCGACCACGTCGGCGGGTCTGTGCCACTGGTTGATCAGGGTGGACACCCCGGTTGCGACGGCGAAGCTGCCGCCCAGGTAGCCGGCCAGCGGCCTCCAGCGCGGCGAGACCATCAGGAACACGGCGGCAGCGGCCGACGCGGCCAGCGTGGTGTGGCCGGAGGGCAGGGAGTTGAACTCCAGCGTCTCGATGCCGCGGTAGGGCCGGACGGGCACCAGGTCCTTCAGGATCTGGGTGGCCAGGTTGGCGCCCACGCACGCCGCCACGGCGATGCCGGCCGCGGCCCAGCGCCGCCGCACGACCGTGACGAAGAGGACCACCACGGCGGCGATCAACACGGACAGGGCGGGCAGCCAGTCAAGGAGCTTGGTGGCGGCCTTGCCGGCGGCGCCGTGCAGTTCCACGGCTTCCACCAGCGCCGACTCGTCAATGAACTGGCCCGTGGTGGTGCGCACAAAGAAGTAGTACGTCCCGGCGAGCGCCGCGAGGCAGCCGAGGGTGGCCAGCAGGAACAGAGCCCCAGTGCCCTTGCCGGGGCCCTGCTCGGGGCGGGCCGCGGCACGTGTCGGCGCCTGCCGGTACGCCGCGGACGGGTGCTTACTGGTGCGTTTTTGCCGAAAACTCATCGCTAACAGGGTCCCATAGATCCCTGCGAGCCGCCTGATGGCCGGACGCCCGCGGGCTGGGGGTCCGCCGCATTGACGCCCGGCGACATCCCAGTGCGGCGCCGTCCCGCCCGGGTACGCCGCCCGCAAAGACAAGTAGGCGCTACTCGTGCCGGGCCCACCGGGCGGTTTCTAGACTCGGCAGTGCCGGTGCGGCTCTTCACCGGTCTGGTGCTCCTTGACCGGGGCCGGCGCAGACGAGACTCCTGGACCAGGGGGCTCACCCCCAGTCGATGCCGGCCCGTCAAGGCGCCTAGCGGGTCCCGCTCCGCGTCGCCGGTAGAGTGCAACCATGCCCACCGACACAGCCTCTCCCGACCCCCTGGGGTTTTCCGCCGGCAGCCTTCCCGAGCTGGACGAACTCCTCGACGGCGCGCGGGTGGTGAGCCTGCCCATGCGCGTGAAATTCCGCGGGATCCTGCAGCGCGAGGCCCTACTGCTGCGCGGCCCGCTGGGCTGGGGGGAGTTCTGCCCCTTCCCCGAGTACGGCGACCCGGAAGCCTCCCGCTGGCTGGCCGCCGCGATCGAGGCCGGCTGGCTCGGCTTCCCGGCGCCGCGGCGGG
>JAODMV010000082.1 GCA_025464875.1 Arthrobacter sp.
GAACTGCCCCTCGCCCGGAAACACCCGGTAGTGCCGGCTCCAGGACAGCACGTCCATGGACAGCTTCGGGGCGTCGGCAACCTGGACGAAGAAGATCTTCTCCGGATTGAAGTTCTCGATCGGCGCGGTGTCCCAGTCGCGGGAGAGGATGTGGAACGAGTCCAGGCAGGTGCCCAGGTTGGGATGGTCCACCATTTCCACCAGCCGGTGCGCGTGCTCGTAGTCGTTGACGTACTTGCCCCAGGCGAGGGCCTCATAGGCGAGCTTCACGCCGTGCTCCCCCGCGAGTGCGGCGAGCCGGGACAGCTGGGCGGCCCGGAGTTCGTCGTCGTCAATGGCTGCGGTGCCCACGTTCGAGCAGACCAGGATCGTGTCCATGCCCAGGCGGGACATCAGCCGGAACTTGGCCTCGGCCCGGCGAAGGTTGGCCGCGAGCAGCTCTTCGGAAACGCTGTCAAAGTCGCGGAACGGCTGGTAGAGATCCAGGGTGAGGCCAAGGTCCGCGGCCATCTTCCGGACGTCTTCCGGGCTCAGCGGGGACGTGACCAGGTCCTGCTCGAAGATTTCGATGCCGTCAAAGCCGGCGATCGCGCAGGCCTGCATCTTTTCCCGCAACGTCCCGGAGAGGCATACGGTGGCGATTCCGGTGCGCATCAGGCAGCCACCTCTTCCGCGGCCACGAGCTCCAGGAAGTGGGCGCGCATGCGGTCCGCGTCGGCGGCGAGGCCGGTGAAGATCCGGAAGGCGTCGGCGGCCTGGCCCACGGCCATGCGGCCGCCGTCGAGCACCTCGCAGCCCTTGGCGCGGGACGCGCGGACCAGCTCGGTTTCGATCGGCCGGTACACGATGTCCGCGACCCAGTGCCGGGATTCCACGAGGGACATGTCCAGCGGGACCCCGGGGTGGGCGGCCATGCCCACCGGGGTGCAGTGCACCAGACCGTCGGCCTGTGCCATCAGCTGCGTCAGTTCCGCGGTGGTACGGGCGGTGACCCGGCTGTCCGGGAAGAACCCGGCAAGTTCGGCCGCGCGCGCCGCGCAGCGGTCCGGGTCGGTGTCCACCAGCTCCAGTTCGCGGACGCCGGCGGTGAGGAGGGCGTAGGCGACGGCGGAACCGGCGCCGCCCGCGCCGAGCTGGACCACACGGTCCAGCTTCGCACCGGGAAGGCCGGCGGCCAGGGCCGCCGCGAAACCGGAGAAGTCGGTGTTGTGGCCGATGAAGCGTCCGTCCTGGATGACCACGGTGTTGACCGCGCCGAGGCGCCGGGCATCGGGCGAGACCTCATCCAGGTGTTCCAGCACCAACTGCTTGCAGGGGTGGGTGATGTTCAGTCCGTTGAAGCCGAGTAGCCGGGCCGCGGTCAGCAGCTCCCCCACGGACTGGCCGGGCAGCCCCAGCTCGGTGAGGTCGATGGGGCGGTAGAGGTACCGGAGGCCCTGCACATCGCCTTCTCGTTCGTGCATGTAGGGGGTAAGGGATGGCATGACACCATCGCCCACCAGGCCCACGAGGAAGGACTCTGCTCGATTGCTCATCCGTTTAGCTCCTTTGACAACGTCACTCGGCGGGCGGGGACGCGCTGGGCGTCGGCGGCCGGCCGGGTGATGGGGATTACAGTACCGCAAATGTTCACATGCTGCACTCTTGTTCTTATCACGAACAAACTATGACGACGGCGCCCTGGGACGCCGGCTTTGCGCTCCTTGCCGGAGGTCACCGCTGGGGGAGACGGGCGGACAGCTCCGCTGCGGCCTCTTGCAGCAAGGGCACGAGGGCGACCATGGCTGCCAGGCTCATCCGAAAGACCGGCGCGGCGGTGGCCAGGGACGCGAAGGCGTGCCCCTGGGAGTTGAACACCGGGACCGCGACGGCACGCATGCCCAGTTCGTTTTCCTCATCCATGGTGGCGTAGCCGCGGCTCCGGATCAGCTCGATCTCGGCGCGGAAGGCGTCGCGGTCGGTGAGGGAGAGCTCGGTCAGGGGCTCCAGTTCGAGCTCCTCGAGGAGCTGGACGCGGGTGGCGTCGTCGGCGAAAGCGACCAGCGCCTTGCCTACGGAGGTCGTATGGAGGGCGCCCAGGTGCCCGGGATCACTGGTGACCCGGAACGTCTGCGGCCCGTCCACCTTGTTCACCGTCAGATGGTGGTGCCCATCCCGCACGGACAGGATGGTGGCCTCCCCCGTCTCCTCGGTGACGCGCCGCAGCACCGGCAGGGCGGTGCCGGCGAAGCCGTGGTGGTTGGAGACCCGCTGGCCGAGCTGGAAGACGCGCAGGCCCAGACGGTAACGGCGGCCGTCCGGCTCGTAGTCCACGAAGCCGTCCCGCGTCAGGGAGCCGAGCAGGCGGTAGGTGGTGCTGAAGGGAAGCCCGGCCCGGCGGGACAGCTCCGCGGCACTGGCGCCCCGCGGCTCGTCCCCCAGCAGGACCAGCAGCCCCAGGGCCTTGCCCACCATGTCCGTCCGGGAGTCCTCCCTGGACGCCTCCTGGGCCGCCCTTGATTCCCCGGTCGGGGCGCCCGCATCGTCGCGCACACCCGGGGCCGTCGCTGTGTCCTGCTTCACACTCATACGCCCATGCTCTCACATCGTGAGAGCTACTTCTAGATGGTGAGTATTTTTATTGACAAGTGACAGTGCTCACAGCCATTATTGCTACATCGCACAAGTAGCTCCCATAATGTGGCTACTAGTCCGGGTCTTTCCACAAGTCTCAGGCTGCCGCACGCGAAAGCCAGCGGCCGCCGGGGCCTTCCTGATCCATCCGCGACAATGTCGTCACACAAAGGAACACCATGAGCCAGACAATCCCGTCCACGCCGCCGGGCACCGCTGCCCCGGCCGGGACGCCGAAGAAGGCGGCCGTTGCCAGCTTCCTGGGCAGCGCCGTCGAGTACTACGACTTCTTCATTTTCGGTTCCGCCGCCGCCCTGATCTTCCCCAAGGTCTTCTTCCCGGACGCGGACGCCAACGCGACGATCATGTCCTTCGCGACCTTCGGCTTCGCCTACGTGGCCCGGCCCATCGGCGCCGTCATCCTGGGCCACTTCGGTGACCGGGTGGGCCGTCAGAAGGTCCTGATGTTCACGCTGCTGCTCATGGGGGCGTCCACCTTCCTGATCGGCTGCCTCCCGGACTTCAACACCGTCGGCTGGTGGGCCCCGGCCCTGCTGGTTCTGGCGCGCCTCTGCCAGGGGCTCTCCGCGGCCGGCGAACAGGCCGGCGCTTCCTCCATGACGCTGGAGCACGCCCCCGACAACCGGCGCTCCTTCTTCACCTCCTGGACGCTGACCGGCACCCAGGGCGGCCAGATCCTCGCGGCCCTCGTGTTCATCCCCGTCCTGGCCATGCCGGACGAGATCAAGTACGGCATCGGCTGGCGTATTCCGTTCTGGCTCAGCGCCGTCGTCGTCGTGGTGGCGTTCTTCATCCGCCGCACCCTGCATGAGCCGCCGGCCTTCGCGGAGGCCCAGAAGACCGCCCAGATTTCCAAGCTCCCCGTCGCCGACCTGCTGAAGTATCACTGGCGCGATGTCATCCGCGTGGTCGCCTGCGCGTTCATCGCTGCCGTCTCCACCGTGTTCGGAACCCTGGCCATCAGCTACGCCAAGAACGTGGCCGGGGTGGACGGCACCACCACGCTGTGGCTCGTCGTGGGCGCCAACCTCGTCGCCCTGGGCACCCAGCCGCTCTTCGGAATGCTCGCGGACCGGATCGGCCGCAAGCCGGTCTTCATCTACGGCGCGCTGTCCAGCGCGGTCCTGACGCCCGTGTTCCTGCTGAGCCTGGAGTCCGGCAGCGTCCCGCTGATGTTCCTGGCCGCGATCGGCTTCTTCTCCTGCGGCTACGCGGCGTCCAACGCTGTCTGGCCTTCCTTCTACGCCGAGATGTTCAGCACCAAGGTCCGCTTCTCCGGCCTGGCGATCGGCACCCAGCTCGGCTTCCTGATGGCCGGGTTCGCTCCGGCAATCGTGGCGGCCATGGGCGGCATCAAGGCCGGCGGCTGGGTCCAGATCAGCATCTTCACCGCGATCATCTGCGTCATCTCCGCGGTCTCGGCCCTGACCGCCAAGGAAACCTTCAAGGTTCCCACCAAGGAACTCGGCCTGCGCTAGAAAACCGCGCCACCCGCGCGTCGGCGGCCCGTCCCTGAGGGGAAGGGCCGCCGACGTTTTAAGCCCTGCCTGCGGCCAGGACAGCGGAGAGCTCGTATTTCACCGGCTCCTCCAGCTGTTCGTACGTGCAGGACCGCGGGTCCCGGTCCGGCCGCCAGCGGACGAACTGCGCCGTGTGCCGGAAGCGCAGCCCTTCCATGTGGTCGTACTTCACTTCCAGGACCCGCTCGGGGCGCAGCGGCACGAAGGACAGATCTTTGCCCCCGCTCCACCTGCTGCCCTCGGCGTTGCGTGGCGTCCGGGTGCCCTCCTCCTGCTTTGCCCACGCCCAGGGATGCTCGTCGACGTCCGTCACGAGCGGCTGGAGCTCCTCAAACAGTTCCTTGCGGCGCTGCATCGGAAAGGCGCCCACCACGCCCACGTTGGCGAGTGCGCCGTCGTCGCCGTAGAGGCCCAGCAGCAGCGAGCCGATCCGGTCCGGGCCGCTGGTGTGCACGCGGTAGCCGGCCACGACGCAATCGGCGGTGCGTTCGTGCTTGATCTTGTACATCGCCCGTTTGTCCGGCTGGTACCGCCCATCCAGCGGTTTGGCCACGATCCCGTCCAGGCCGGCGCCTTCAAACTGGCGGAACCACTCCTCGGCGGTTTCCCTGTCCGGCGTCGCGGCCGTCAGATGGATTGGCGCGGCACTGTCGCTGAGCGCGCGCTGCAGGGCACGGCGCCGCTCGGAGTGCGGCCGTGCGGTGAGATCCTCGTCGCCGAGAGCCAGCAGATCGAACGCCACAAAGCTCGCCGGGGTCTGTTCGGCCAGCAGCTTGACCCTGCTCGCGGCGGGATGGATCCGCTGCTGGAGCGCGTCAAAGTCGAGCCGGTCCCCGGCGGGGCGAACCAGGATAATCTCCCCGTCGACCACGCACCGTGCCGGCAGGTTCGCCTTCAGCGCCTCCACGAGTTCCGGAAAGTACCTGGTCATGGGCTTGCCGTTGCGGCTGCCGATTTCCACCTCGTCGCCGTCCCGAAAGATGATGGAGCGGAAACCGTCCCACTTCGGTTCGTAACTGAGCGACCCCTCGGGCAGGGTATCCACGGCTTTGGCGAGCATCGGCGCAATCGGGGGCATCAGCGGCAGTAGCATAAGGCCCATTCTTGCCCGGCGCCCCGTCCCCCGCCAGCCCGGGCCCGCAGGGATTTCCTCGACACACCCCCGTGCCGAGGGTAGACATTAACGATGCCTACCATCGGGTTCCACGCCTCGCACGAACAGATCAGTCCCGGCCGGCTCCTCAAGGACGTCCAGCTCGCCGAGCAGGCGGGCTTCGATGCCGCCATGTGCTCGGACCATATTGAGCCGTGGTCCGCCCGGCAGGGCCACTCCGGCTTCGCCTGGTCCTGGCTCGGGGCGGCGCTGGCCACCACAAAGCTGCGCTTCGGCGTCGTTACGGCCCCCGGCCAGCGCTACCATCCCACGATCATCGCCCACGCCTCGGCGACGCTGGCGGACATGTTTCCGGGCCGCTTCTGGATGGCGGCCGGCAGCGGCGAGTATATGAACGAGCATGTCACCGGCGAGGCCTGGCCGGACAAGGAGACGCGGCAGCGGCGTCTGGAGGAGGCGGTCCAGATCATCCGCGAACTGCATGACGGCCAGGAGGTCAGCCGCAACGGCCTGGTCAAGGTCCAGCAGGCCCGGCTCTGGGACATCCCGGCGATCAAGCCGCCACTGGTCGCACCGGCCGTCAGCGTGGAAACGGCGCGCCGCTCGGCCGCCTGG